>NZ_JBEXSD010000035.1:0-59113 GCF_040613495.1 Nocardioides sp. NPDC006273
GTCGGCGCGTTCGAACGCGCCGACTCGGCGGGGTTTGGGTCAGCGGAGCGCGGCGGTGGCGGCGGCGAGCGCGGTGACGCGGTCCCAGTCGCCGGAGGCGAGCGCGTCGGCGGGGGTGAGCCAGGAGCCCCCGACGCAGGTGACGTTGCGGAGGCTGAGGTAGCTGGGGGCGGTGGCGAGCGAGATGCCGCCGGTGGGGCAGAAGCGCGCGTCGGGGAGCACGGACGGCAGCGAACCCAGGTACTTGGCGCCACCGGAGGCCTCTGCCGGGAAGAACTTCATCGCGGTGTGGCCGGTCTCGAGCACCGCGAGAGCCTCGGAGACGGTGGCGGTGCCGGGCAGGAACGGCAGCCCTGTGTCGCGCATCGCGCCGAGCAGCGTCGGGGTGGCACCCGGCGAGACCAGGAACTGGGCGCCGGCCGCGGCGGCCTCCTTGGCGAGCAAGGGAGTGGTCACGGTGCCGGCGCCGATCAGGACCTCCGGCACCTCCTCGGCGATCGCCCGGATCGCATCGAGCGCCACCGGCGTACGCAGGGTCAGCTCGACCACCGGCACGCCACCCTCGGCGAGAGCACGGGCCACGGGCACCGCCTGGTCGACGGAGTCGACGACGACGACCGGGATCACCGGAGAGAGGTCGAGCAGCTGGGTGGAGGTGAGATCAGACATGAACGGGGGTCTCCTGGGGCGAAGCGAACTGGAAGACGGACGCGCCGGTGTCGGCGGAGCCGACGGTGGCGCGGAAGGCGGAGAAGAGCTCGCGGCCGGTGCCACGCCACTCGGCGTCGAGCGGTGCCCGGCCGGTGGTGGGACGGTGCGCGAACTCGTCGGCGTCGACGCCGATGCTCAGGGTCCCGGCGACGGCGTCCACGGTGATCAGGTCACCGTCCTGCACGCGGGCGAGCGGTCCGCCGAGCGCGGCCTCGGGAGTGAGGTGGATGGCGGCAGGCACCTTCCCTGATGCCCCCGACATCCGGCCATCGGTGACGATGGCGACCTGCTGGCCGCGGTCCTGCATCACTCCGAGGGCCGGGGTCAGCTTGTGCAGCTCCGGCATCCCGTTGGCAGCGGGGCCCTGGTAGCGCAGCACCGCGACGAAGTCGCGACCGTCGAGGCGACCCTCGGAGAAGGCGGTGAGGAAGTCGGCCTGGTCATCGAAGACCATCGCCGGCGCGGAGACCAGCCGGTGCTCAGGAGCGACCGCCGAGGTCTTGATGACGGCGGTTCCGAGCTCGCCGGTCAGCATCCGCAGGCCGCCGTCGGGCGAGAACGGGTCGTCGGCCGGGCGCAGCACGTCGAGATCGCCGGAGACCGGGGCGCCCTCGACCAGCTCGACCTCGCCGCCGTCGCGAGTGAGTCGCATCTCCTGGGTGTAGGTCGACAGCCCCCTGCCGAGGATCGTGGTGACATCCTCGTGGAGCAGCCCGGCCTCGAGCAGCGTACGGATCAGGAAGCTGACGCCGCCGGCCGCATGGAAGTGGTTCACGTCGGCGGAGCCGTTGGGGTACATCCGGCTGAGCAGCGGCACCACCGGCGACAGGTCGGAGATGTCGGACCAGGTCAGCTGGATCCCCGCGGCGCGGGCGATGGCGACCAGGTGGAGCGTGTGGTTGGTCGAGCCGCCCGAGGCCAGCAGCGCGACGCAGGCGTTGATGATCGACTTCTCGTCGATCATCTCGCCGACGCCCGGACCGCCGGTCAACGCCAGCTCGGTGGCGCGCTCGGCGGCGGCGCGGTTGAGCGCGGCGCGCAGCAGGGTGTCCGGGGAGGCGAA
Source organism: Nocardioides sp. NPDC006273 (assembly GCF_040613495.1). Lineage (NCBI taxonomy): Bacteria > Bacillati > Actinomycetota > Actinomycetes > Propionibacteriales > Nocardioidaceae > Nocardioides > Nocardioides sp. NPDC006273. The sequence goes on from NZ_JBEXSD010000035.1 coordinate 1,775, forward strand.
CGAGGAGCCCGGCATGTGCAGCCCGAGCACCTCCATCAGGAGCTGGTTGGAGTTGGCGGTGCCGTAGAAGGTGCAGGTGCCGCGGGAGTGATAGCTGGCGGCCTCGGCCTCGAGCAGCTCCTCACGGGTCGCCTCGCCCGCTGCGTACCGCTGTCGGACTCGGGCCTTCTCCTTGTTGGGAAGGCCCGAGGACATCGGGCCGGCAGGCACGAAGACGGTCGGCAGGTGACCGAACGAGAGCGCACCGATCAGCAGGCCCGGCACGATCTTGTCGCACACCCCGAGCATCAGCGCAGCGTCGAACATGTCGTGCGAGAGGGCGATCCCGGCCGACATCGCGATCACGTCGCGGGAGAAGAGGGAGACCTGCATACCGTCGCGGCCCTGGGTGATCCCGTCACACATCGCGGGCACGCCGCCGGCGACCTGAGCGAGCCCGCCGGCCCGCATGACCGCGGCCTTGAGGAGCGGCGGGTAGGTCTCGTAGGGAGCGTGCGCGGAGAGCATGTCGTTGTAGGAGGTCACGATCGCGACGTTGGGCTTCGCCGCGGGGCTGACCATCTTGAGCTCGGCCTTCTCCGGAGCGGTGGAAGCCGCGAAGCCGTGAGCCAGGTTGCTGCACGCGAGCCGGCCGCGGGCCGGTCCGGTCGCCCTGGCGGCTGCGATGCGGGCCAGGTAGTCGGCCCGGGTGGCGGCGGAACGCTCGACAAGTCGAGCGGTTACGTCGGCGACGGTAGGGGCAACAGCTGTCACAGGTCCTCCAAAGGCAGTGTGCTTTGGCACACAATGACACGATCTTTGGATCGATACAAGTAAATCTTTAGTACACGAAAGACATAAGTAGCGTACGCTCCATCCCATGCCCGACTCGACCACGACCGCCGACGTACTCGCTCTGGTGCGCTCTGGCCGCGCCCTGACCCGCAGCGACCTGCAGAAGACGACCGGGCTGTCGCGTACGGCTGTGGTCTCTCGAGTCTCGGCTCTCGTCGAGGCCGGGCTGATCCTGACCGGGGAGGAGCTCGCCTCGACCGGCGGCCGACCGCCGGGCTCGCTGAGCTTCAACGCCGACGCCGGGGTCGTCCTGGCGGTGGCGATCGGACGCTCCCGGAGCCAGCTCGCCGTCTTCGACCTCGACGGCCGCGAGCTCGCCGGCGACACGCGTGACCACGAGGTCGGCATCGCCGCCGACGACCTCATGCCCGACGTCACCGACCGGCTCGAGCGGCTCTTGGAGGGCATCGAGCCGCCGGTCCTCGGTGTCGGGATGAGCCTTCCGGGCGTGGTCGACCCCGTCCGCCTGGTCTCGGTCGACTCACCGGTCATGCGGGGCTGGGACGGCGTCGCGCTCGACCGCTACTTCGCCCGGCTCACCGACGGCCCGCTCGTCCTCGTCAACGACACCGACGCGCTGGCCACGGCCGAGCTCTTCGGCAGCGGGCTGCACCCGCGCGACGCGCTCGTCGTGAAGGCCTCGACCGGCCTCGGCCTGGCGGTCATCGCCGACGGCCGGGTCCTGCGCGGTCACGCCGGTGCCGTCGGCGAGATCGGCCACACTCGGGTCGAGTCCGCCGGCGATCGCCCCTGCCGATGCGGAGCGACCGGCTGCCTGGAGACGGTCGCGGCAGGCTGGGCGCTGACCCAGGGCCTGGTCGACTCCGGCGTCTCCGCCGGCCACATCCGTGACCTCGTCGCCGCGGCGCTCGCCGGAGACGCCATCGCGCGAGGCCTGCTGCGCGAGGCCGGGCGCCAGCTCGGCGAGGTGCTGGCGATCGCGATCAACCTGCTCAACCCCGAGGTCGTCGTCATCGGCGGAGACATGGCCGCCGCGTTCGACCTCTTCACCGCAGGCGTACGGGAGACCGTCTACTCCCGCTCGACCGCCCTGGCCACCCGCGACCTGACCTTCGTCCCCTCCACTCACGCCGACTCCACCGGCATGGTCGGCTGTGCCGCCGTGGTCATCAACCATCTGCTCTCGGCCGAGAGCCTCGACCTCCACCTCGGCGCCACGGCCAAGTAGCCCGGCGTCCGGCGGACCACCGATGCCACGTCCTATCCTCACCAGGGTGAACTCAACCAGCCGCCTACGACAGATGACCGGACGCGATCCGCACGAGCAGTATCGGAGCGCCACTCCTCTGGAACTGCTCTTCGACCTCACCTTCGTCGTCGCCTTCGGGGTGAGCGGCAACGAGCTCGCTCATCAGCTCGCGGAGGGGCACATCGCGGCAGGGATCGTGGCGTTCTGCTTCGCGTCGTTCGCGATCTGCTGGGCCTGGATCAACTACTCCTGGATGGCCTCGGCCTACGACACCGACGACTGGGCGTTCCGGCTGCTCACGATGGTGCAGATGGTGGGCGTGATCATCATGGCCCTCGGCCTGCCGACCCTGTTCGAGAGCATCCACGACGGCGACCGTCTCCACAACGAGATCGTGATCGCCGGGTACGTCGTGATGCGGGTCGCGCTGTGCGGCCAGTGGCTGCGGGCGTGGCGTCAGGATCCGGCCCGGCGCGGTGCGCACCAGGTCTATCTCGCCACCATCCTGGTCGCGCAGGTGCTCTGGTGCGTGGTCGCGGTGCTTCCACTCAGCGTGGCCGTCGCGTTCGGGGCGATGCTGGTGCCGATGGTGATCGAGCTGACCGGCCCCTTCTTGGCCGAGCGTCGCTTCGGTGGCACTCCCTGGCACGCCGACCACATCGCCGAGCGCTACGGCCTGCTGACGATCATCACCCTCGGCGAGGGCGTGATCGGCACCGTCGCGGTGATGTCGGCCCTCGTCAACGAGCCGGAGCTGGGCTGGAGCCTCGGCGCGATCCTGCTGCTCGCCGCCGGCATCGGCCTGACCTTCGGCCAGTGGTGGACCTACTTCACGATCCCGTGGGCAGCCATGCTCGAACGGCGTCGCGATCGCTCGTTCCTGTGGGGCTACATGCACATCCTGGTCTTCGCCTCGATCGCCGCCACCGGCGCCGGCCTGCACGTGGCCGCCTACCTGCTCGAGCACCACTCCGAGCTCAGCGAGGTCGGCACGGTTCTCGCCGTCGCGCTTCCCGTCGGGTCGTACGCCTTGGTCCTCTATCTCCTCTACAACCTGTTCATGCGCGTCCTCGACCCGTTCCAGCTGCTGCTGATCGGCCTCACCGCGGCCGTGCTGGTCGCCAGCGTCGTGATGGCGATCGCGGGCGTGCCGGTGGCCTGGTGTCTCGTCGTCGTTGCGCTGGCGCCGGTCGTCACCGTCGTGGGCCACGAGACCGTCGGCCACCGCCGCATGGCCGAACACCTCGACGCTCTCTGAGCGGGGCTGATCAGGACCCGACCGCGAACGCCGCTTCGACCTCGGCGTAGACCGTGATGTCATCGGGGCGGAAGGCCAGGTCGGGCGCCATCTCCACCTCCGGGCCGACGGCCATCGAGGCGTACGCGACGTCCCGGGGGAAGCCGACATCGTTGATGCTGCGCACAGAGACCGGTCCGAGGTCGAGCGCGTCCGCATAGTCCTGCGCGCGCACCTTGGCCTGGCGGACCGCCTCCTGGCGTACGCCACGCTCGGTGTTCAGCTGGCTCTCCTTGGTCAGCCGCCAGGAGATCTCACGCACCTGGACGCCCTCCTCCTCGGCGCTCCGGCCGACCCAGACGCCCAGCTCCTCGAAGTCGACGAACTCCGCCCAGAACCAGACCGAGGCGCGATGCACCACCTCGAGCCGATCACGACCCTTCGGCCCATCCCGGTCCACGGACGTACGCGCCTGCTGGATGACGAACCGACCGACGACGCCGTCGCTCTCGAGCCGCTCCAGCTTCTCGCGCACCCTCGCCACCTCGTGGCGTATCCGCTCCAGCACGATCTCCGGCGAGGCCCCGGCGGACCGCACCTCCGCGTGCACCACCCCGACCTCCGGCGGCACTTCCACACTGTGCGATCCGCGCACCTTGATCAGGATCTCGCTCACCCCAGGCACAGTACGCCCCGCGCTGGGCGATGGTGACCGACTTCTAGGCCACCATCGCGCCGAGTCGGCGCCAATGTTCCGTGAAATCGCGTCGAGTCGGCGCCTATGTCTCGAACTGTTGAGACATTTGCGCCGACTCGGCTGGTCAGGCCTTCGGGTCGGGGCCGGCTTCGCCGTCCTCGACCTCGTCGATCTGCTCGGCCGTGACCGTGCCCTCACCCGGAACGGCCTCGTCGTCGCCGGCGGCGAGGAGGCCGTAGAGCTTGCGCCGGGTGTCGGCGAGGATGTCCGCGGCGGCCTGGCGCTGGGGGTCGGTGCCGGAGGTGGCGAGCTGCCACACGGCCGGGAGCACCTGGGCGAGCTCGCCGCCGAGGATCCCAAATCCGGCGAGGTCGCCCATGCCCTGCCCACCCCGACCGGCACGGCTCTGCTCGCGAGCGTTGTCGACAGCCTTGTCGAACGGCTTCCACACGGCTGCCAGCTCGTCGCGGTGCTCAGCGGCGTAGGTCTTGCCGGTGGCGGTGAGTCGGATCGCCCGACGACCGTGCTCGTCGTCGGACTCCACGAGGCCCTCGTCCTCGAGCTGCTGGATGGTCGGGTAGACCGAGCCGGGGCTCGGCCGCCACTCACCCGAGCTGCGCTCGGCGATCTGCTGGATCACCTGGTAGCCGTTGATCACCTGGGCCTGCTCGGCCGCCTCGGCCATCACGTAGATGATCGCGGAGCGTACGTCGCCTCGACGGACGCGGGGACCGGGCCGCTGCGGGGGCTGGTTGTCGAAGCCGAGCAGCGCCGAGATCCACGGCGGCGGGCCGGCGGGTCCACGCCCGCGGCCCTGGGGGCCGCCCCATCCTGCTCCGCCCCAACCAGGGCCACCCTGCCAGCCATGGGAGCGGCGTGGGCCGCCGCCCTTGCCGAACTCTCGACCCATCTGGTCGATCCACTCGCCCCAAGGGTTGCTGTTGTTGTAAGTCATTTGGTTCTCTCTCTCAGAAGACTAGGTCGCGTTCCTTCGCGATATATCGTGATCTTACGCGGCTCTTCGCCCTCGTTCAAGGCAAATGAAAGGAAGCCCCCGGCTGCACCGAAGTGCGGGCCGGGGGCTCCCTGAGTCAGACCCTGAGGGTCGTCGCTGCGATCAGACGCCAGGCGTCTGGGGCGGCGGCGGGGTCTGGGGGGTCGACGAGGTGGTCGCCGAGCTCACCCCACCGCCGGACTGCATCCGCTCCAGCTGCTTGGCAGCAGCGTCGCGACCACCCAGGCCGAAGGCGAGCGCCGCGGCAGCGGCACCACCGACGACCACGGCGCCGAAGCCGAGGTTGATGATCGAGTCGGCCAGACCCATGAACTTCAGCCCGATCGCCACGAACAGCACGATCGTCGCGTACTTCAGGATCTGCGAGACCGATCCGGGAACGATCTTCGCGAGCACGGAGGCGATCACGACACCGGCAGCGATGATCGCGCCGCCGAAGACGACTCGACCACCGAGCTCGAGAACCTCGGCGATGAACGCCGTGATCTGCGGGAACTCCAGCATCTGCGCCGCCATCACGGCGAAGAAGAGCACGATGCCGATCTGGATCACCTTGGTGATGGCAGGCGTGGCGCTCTGCCCCTGCGGCAGCACGTCCATCGAGCGCAGCGCGTTGTCGAAGCCGAGCCCGTCGATGATCTGGCCGAGGATGTCGGCGGCGAAGCGAGCGATGATCACACCGATACCGAGCAGGATCGCGGCAGCAATGATCTTCGGGATCGCGGCGAGGATCATGTTGAGCATGCCCTCAGCAGGATCCGAGATCGAGCTGATCCCGAGAATCTGCAGAGCGGCGATGGCCACCACGATCATGATCATCGCGTAGAGAACGAGCCCGATGACATTGATGATCTTCGCGGCAGTGCCCGACTGCGGAGCCGATGCGTCGTGCGGGTCCGTAGCGGCGTTCACGCCGACGGTCTTGTCAACCTGGCCGGAGAGCTTGCCGCCACTGCCGAGCCACTTGTCGAACGGCACCGCACCGAGTGCGGTCTCGACGAGCTGGCGGACGATCTTGGCGACAAGCGCACCGACGATGAACACGAAGACCGCACCGATGAGGTTGGGCAGGAAGCCCAGCACGCCATCGAGCAGGCGCTGGATCGGCGTCAACACAGCGGTGAGTTTGAACAGGTCCAGCAGTGCGATCAGGCCGAAGAGCCACACCAGCAGGCCGGCCACGGAACCGAGGCTCTTGCCGATGCTGTCCCCGTCGCTTCCAGCCCTCTGGAGCAACGGGATCTTCGAGGTCAGCTTCGCGAAGACCCAAGCGACGATCTTCGCGATGATCCAGGTGACCAGGAGGATGACGATCGCGGCGAGCACCTTGCCACCGAGATCCACCCAGTCGATGTCCTTCACGGCATCCATCTGTCTCTCCCCTCAATAGGGTTCGTTGGAGGTGCCTGAGATCGACGAGCAGCCCGAGTGATGCACGCAACAGGCACCTCTGCTTCAAGAGACGTTCGTCCAGAAGCGACGCCGACGCAAGTTTGGCGCTCCAACAGACGCAAATAAGCAATTCCTTTACAATTCCATGACGTCTGTATCGAACGCGATGAAACGCTGGCTAAGAGACCAACCAGGCCGCGTACGCCTCGAAGGAGTAGGGCCGCCCGAGGAAGTCGGCGACGAGGTCGGCGGCATCCTTCTCGCCCCCGCGGGCGAGCACCAGGTCGCGGTATCGACCGGCCACCTCGGGGTCGAACAGGTTGTCCCGGTCGAAGGCGCTGAACAGGTCCTTCGCGATCACCAGCGACCACATATAGGTGTAGTAGGCCGAGGAGTAGCCGCCCAGGTGTCCGAAGTTGGCGAAGAAGTGGGTGCCCTCGATATAGGGATAGGGAGAGTACGCCGCCTGAAGCTCCTGGAGACGCTTGGTCAGGTCGTCGGGCTGCTCCTTGTGGAACCAGTAGGAGATCGCGGCATAGAACATCTGCTGCCGGGCGTGGTAGCCCTTGCCGAAGTCGTCGGCCGCCCGCATCCGCGCGACCAGGTCGGCCGGGATCGGCTCGCCGGCCGCGTCGGTGGCGAAGGTCCGCAGCACGTCGGCGTCCCAGGCCCATTCCTCGAGCATCTGGCTGGGCGCCTCGACGAAGTCCCACTCCGTCGCGACCCCGGAGAACCGCGCCCACTCGCCCTGCCCGCCGAGGACGTGGTGGATCAGATGGCCAAACTCGTGGAACAGGGTCACGACGTGGTCGTGCTCCATCAGACCGCGGGAGAAATTGCAGACCAGCACGCCCTCGGGGAGCTGGCGGCCCTTCACGCCCGTGGCCAGGTCGAACTGCGCCGCGTGCTTGTACTTGCCCTCGCGGGGGTGGAGGTCGAGATAGATCCGGCCGAGGCGTTCCGTGGTCTCGACAGGCTCGACCTCCGAGGCCCGATAGACGTCGAAGACACTGACGTCCTCGTGCCAGGTGACGGCGTCGGAGACCGGTTCGTAGTGCAGCCCGAAGAGGCGGCCGGTGACGTCCAGCAGCCCCTGGTGCACTTTCGCGAAGTCGAAGAACGTACGCACCACCTGGCTGTCGACGTCGTACTTCTCCTGGCGCACCAGCTCCTCGTAGTAGAGGGCATCGGCCGACGAGACGGCGCTGGCTCTTCCCCCCGAAATGGGCCCAGTGTCCCGGTTGTAGCGGTCGAGAAGAACCTCGAGGTCGCGCTTCATCCGCCCCTCGGAGGCACCGGCGATCTTGTCGATGAACTCCGGGATCGCCGGTCCGTCGCCGATCATCTTCACCGCAGCGTCGAAGGCGGGCCAGTCCTCGTAGCCGACCAGGTCGGCCAGCTCATGACGAAGCGCGAACATCTCCTTCAGGACCTCGTCGTTGTGCGGCCAGCCGCGCTCGAGGCCGGCCACGGTGACGGCGTGACGGACCGACGGGTCCTTTGCGAACATCCGCACCGGGAGAGCGTCCGGGTAGTCGGTGGTGATCTCGACGAGCCCCTTGTCGCTGACCGGATGCGCCTCCAGCCAGTCGGCGGGCATCCCGTCGAGCTGTTCGGGCGTGGCCGTGGTGATGCGTACGTCGTCCCTGCTCACGCGGGAGAACTCGAGGTTGAGCTCGGTGAGCCGTTCGTTGATCTCGGTGAGCCGGGCGCGGGTGGCGTCGTCGCGATCGACGCCCGCGCGGGTGAAGTCCTGCAGGGTCTTCTCCAGGAGTCGCTTGGCCAACGGGTCGAGAGCGTCCGTCTGCTCCGCGGGAAGCTCCGCGAAGACGTTGTAGAGCGCCCGGTCCTGGGTCAGCTCGGTGCGCAGCCGGTCGACCTCGACCTCGGTGTCCTCGCACGCGGTGCGGACCGCCTCGACCGGGTGCACGTTGGCGAGGAGACCGGCCAGCCCGCCGAGCGAGCCGAGCTCGAGGGAGAGCTCGTCCCACGCCTCAAGCACCTCGAGCGCTGTCGCCGGCGGCGCCGTCCGCAGCCGCTCCGCCAGCTCGCGCACGTGGGTCAGTGTCTGCGACGTACGGTCCTTGATCCAGGCCTCCGCGGCCTCGGTCTCGGGCAGGGCAAGCGGTGGCGGCGTGGTCATGCGGGCAAGCCTGCCACGACCTGAAACGCTTCGCCGCCGAGATTCGGCGAAGCGTCGGACCAGGTCTGCGACTCACGCCTCGAGGCGCGGCCGTCCGGGGAACCGGTGGATCTCCTGCGGCCAGTCGAGCGCGACCGCCATCCGGCCCGCCCAGTAGCGCGCGGTCTCGTCGTCGGGAACGTCGACGACGAAGAATCCCCCGAGGTGCTCCTTGGTCTCGACGTACGGACCGTCGGTGAACACGGGCTCCCCGTCGTCACCGAGCTCGACGCTGCAAAGAGCAGTCGAGGCGTCGATCCCGCCGTTGCCGTAGACGAAGACCCCTGCGTCCTTCATCTCCTTCGTCACAGCCATCGAGGTGTCTCGCTTGTGGATCAGCTGCTCCATGGTGTGCTCGGCCACCCACTCGTCGTTGAACGCGATGATGTATTCCGGCATTTCGCTCTTCTCTCCTGTGTCGTCGTCAGCGGCCCGGCGGCCGCCGTCCACCTCTTCTACGAACGCCTCCAGCCCGATCCGACAGCCCCCGGGAGAAATTCCGTCAAGTACGTCCGAGCTGATCCCGGCGCCTGGTCAGCAGTGCTATCTCGGCGGCGTTCTGGGCGAGATCGATGGCCTTGTCGTACGCCGCCCGGGACTCGCCGCTGCGGCCGAGCCGGCGCAGCAGATCGGCTCGGGTGGCGTGGAAGGCGTGGTAGTCGTCCAGGCTGGGCCCCAAGCGCCGGTCGATCTCGGCGAGCGCGACCTCGGGGCCGTCCAGCTCGGCGACGGCGATCGCGCGGTTGAGCCGGACGATCGCTGAGCCGTCGACCCGGATCAGCTGGTCGTAGAGCGCGACGATCTGGGACCAGTCGGTGTCGCGGGCGTCCCTCACGGAGGTGTGGACGGCGTTGACGGCGGCCAGGATCTGGTAGCGCCCGGGCCGCGGGCCGCCGTTCGCGACGACAGCGAGCCGCTCGCGCACCAGCGCGTGACCCTCGCCGATCAGCGCGAGATCCCATGAGCCGCGGTCCTGCTCGTCGAGCCGGACCAGCTCGCCGGTCGCCGAGACCCGAGCCGTACGCCGAGCCTCGATCAGCAGCATCAGTGCCAGCAGACCGGCGACCTCGCCGTCCTGGGGGAGCAGCACACGGACCAGCCGGGTCAGCCGGATGGCCTCGAGAGTCAGGTCGCCGCGTACGGGGTTCTCGTGGTCGCCGGAGGAGAGATAGCCCTCGTTGAAGACCAGGAAGAGGACGGCAAGGACGCCCGAGACCCGCTCGGGGAGGTCGGCCGCCTCGGGCATCCGATACGGGATGTGGGCGGCCTTGATCTTGGTCTTCGCACGGGTGATCCGCTGGCCCATCGTGGTCTCCTGGACCAGGAAGGCGTTAGCGATCTCGGGCACCGTCAGGCCGCCGACCATACGCAGCGTCAGCGCGATCCGCGCCTCGGGCGCGAGCGCGGGGTGGCAGCAGGTGAACAGCAGTCGGAGCCGGTCGTCCTCGATGGCGCCGAGAGGCTCGTGCGGGGTGTCATCGTGCATCGCGACGGCCTCCTTCTGCTTGTCGTCACGTTTGGACTCGCGGCGGATCCGGTCGATCGCGCGGCGGTTGGCGGTGGTGGTGAGCCAGGCGCCGGGGTTGGGTGGGACGCCGTCGAGCGGCCAGCGCTCGACAGCGACCGTGAACGCCTCGGCCGCGGCGTCTTCAGCGATGTCGAGGTCGCTGAAGCGTCTGGCGAGGCTCGCGACCACCCGTGCCCACTCCTCTTGGTGGGCCCGGGTGATCGCCTCCGCAACGTCAGTCAACCGCGACTCACGCCTCAGGGCCGGTCTGCATCGGCCGCACCTCGACCTTGCCGAGGCAGGCGGCAGAGGCTTCGGCGGCAAGCTTGAGCGCGACGTCGAGGTCGGGGACGTCGATGATCCAGAAGCCAGCCATGTATTCCTTGGCCTCTGCGTAGGGGCCGTCGGTGATGACCGGCTTCTCGCCCTGACCGTCGACGACGGTCGCGGTCTTCGCGGCGTCGAGGCCGTCGGCGAAGACGAAATAGCCCTCCTGCTGGAGCTTGTCGTTGAACTTCCCGGTCGCCTCGAACGAGCGCATCATCTCTTCCTCGGAGGCGTAGCCGTGGTGGTCCTTCTCGTAGTCAGCGTCGGGACCCCAGACGGACATCAGGTACTTGGCCATGGTGCTCACTCCTTTGTGTTGGGCAGCCTCGGTGACCGCCTCTCACCCTTGCTACGAACGTCTACACCCCGATCCGACACCCCTTGCCCGGATTTCTCCAGGGAAATTCAGTTCTTTACTATTTGGCGGTCTCGACAGGCACGACCACCGGAGCAGAATGACCATCGCCGCACGGCTCAAGGGTGTCGTCGCCGATACCCGTCCGTTGCAGGACCCGAACTTCCGGCGCCTGTGGTTCGCCGGGATCGTCACGATGATCGGCGCGCAACTGACCGTCGTGGCGGTGCCGGCCCAGATCTACGCCGACACCGGCTCCTCGGCGTACGTCGGCCTCACCGGTGTCTTCGGGCTGGTCCCGCTGATCGTCTTCGGCCTCTACGGCGGCGCGCTCGCGGACCACTTCGACCGCCGTACGATCCTGATGGTCTCGACCGTCGGGCTGATCGGCACGAGCGGGCTCTTCTGGCTCCAGTCCGCGCTCGGCAACACCAACGTGTGGCTGCTGCTCTGCCTGTTCTCGGTGCAGCAGGCGTTCTTCGCGGTCAACCAACCGACCCGGTCGGCGCTGCTGCCCAAGATCCTGCCCATCCACCTGCTGCCGGCGGCCAACTCGCTGCAGATGACCGTCTTCCAGGCGGGCGCCATCGCGGGCCCGCTGGTCGCCGGCGTGATGCTGCCGTTCACGGGGTTCACCTGGTTGTACGCCATCGACACCGTCACCCTCTTCGCGACTCTCTACGCGGTCGTCCTGCTGCCGAAGCTGCCGGTGGAGGGCGCCGGCGCCAAGGTGCCCGGGCTGCGTTCGGTGTGGGACGGCTTCGCCTATCTGCGTCATCAGCCCGTCCTGCTGATGAGCTTCGTGGTCGACCTGATCGCGATGGTCTTCGCGATGCCGCGCGCGCTGTTCCCGCAGATCGCGCACGAGTCCTTCGGCGGCCCGTCGGAGGGCGGGATCGCCTTCGCCCTGCTCTTCGCCGCCATTCCGGCCGGTGCGGTGATCGGCGGGATCTTCTCCGGCTGGGTCTCCCGGATCGAGGCGCAGGGCCGCGTGGTCATGTGGTGCATCGCCGTGTGGGCGCTGGGGATCACCCTGTTCGGGCTCACCGTCGCGTTCGCCGACCACCTCCCGGCCCTGATGCTGGGGCTCGGCGTGCTCTTCATGATGGTCGCCGGCGCCGCCGACGTGGCCTCGGCGGCCATCCGGATGTCGATGCTCCAAGCAGCAGCGGACGACAACGTACGCGGCCGGCTCCAGGGCGTCTTCACGGTCGTCGTCGCGGGCGGCCCTCGGGTCGCCGACGTCCTGCACGGCGGTGCCGCAGCCGTGGTCGGCACCGCGATCGCGACCACCGGAGGTGGTCTGTTGAACCTGCTCGGGATCGCGCTGTGCGCGCTACTCGCCCCGAGCTTCCTCGCCTACCGGATCAACCGGGCCGCTCCCGACAACGAACTGGCGAAGTAGACCCGCGAGCACCTCCGGCTGGTCGATCGGCACCAGCGTCGAGGAGCCCTCGACGACCACCAGCCGGGCGTCGGGGTAGTGACCGGCGAGCCGGGGACCGTGCTCGGCGGGCATCATCGTGTCCTGGTCGGCCCAGACCACCAGCACGGGCTTGGTGAACTTCTGCTGACCCTCGGCCAGCTCGAGCAGCTTGTCGCGCGAGGGCGCGCCGCCGGCGAACTTCATGAAGTCGCGGCGGATCGCCTTGTCGGTCAGCGCCGGCGCGAACCAGCCGTGAACGAGATCGTCGTAGAGGTGGTAGTCCTTGTCGACCGACATCCCGCCGTAGCCCGAGCTCGCCTGCCGGAAGGCCCGCACGCGGAGCAGCTGCAGCGCCGCGGTGAACAGCGGCGGCATCTTCGAGAGCACAGCCAGTGGCCTGGCCGCCTTGGGCGGGTAGTTGTCGAAGGCCTCGCACGCCACCAGCGCCAGCCGCGCGATGCGGTCGGTGCGGTCGGCGTTGATGAGGAACTGACCGCCGCCCCAGTCGTTGAGGACCAGGGTGACGTCGTGGAGGTCGAGCTCGTCGAGGAAGTCTCCCAGGATGCTCGCCACGCCCTGCTGGCTGAGGTCTGCGTCGGGGTTCATCGGCTTGCGATGGCCGCCGAGCGGCAACGTCGGCCGGATCACCCGGAACCCGTCGAGATGAGGCATCGCGCGACGCCACAGACGGCCGTCCATCGGCACTCCGTGGAGGAGTACGAGGACAGGGCCGTCACCGCCGGTATCCTCGAAATCGATCGGACCGGCCGACAGCTGGACGCTGGGCATTCAGTGGGCTCCTCGAAGCAATGACGTGGGGTGCCCACACCTTGCCCCTCCGGCAACAGGCGTGCAACGGGAATCGCCCAATTCCCCACGCATCCGGGTCTATCGCAGGTCTTTGGTCCCTGGGGAGCAGGACCTTCCGATACGACCTGGGGTTTCTCGCGTCAGTTGCCGGGCTGCCGGCCTCAGAGCCCGACCGGCAGGTCCTCGGCGGCGGCGAACGCCTCGATCGTCTTTGCCGGCCCTCGCTCGTCGATCATCTCGATGAGGTCGGCGAGGTCGTCGCGGCGGTCTCGCGAGACCAGCCAGGCCATCAGCCGCTGGCCACGCGGAACGGTGGTCTCCTCGAAGGGAACGCCGGCGTCGTACCAGAGCTCGAGGACGGCCTCGCGGAGCAGCGACCAGTAGCGGTCGGGGTCCTCGGTGGCGGGGTCGACCGCCGCGCGGAAGTGCTCCCACATGTCGATCGGGAGGATCTCGGTGCGCAGCGTCCGCATCAGCTCCTCGGAGCCGGTGGCCGCCACCAGCTCCACGGTCTGGCGCTTGGTGGCGATCCGCTCGACCAGGTTGGCGATCTGCGCGCGCTTCTGGGTGGCGGAGGACAGGTCGTTCCGGACCCGCCAGTCGTAGACGACGTCGGTGAGGACGTCGAAGCTCCGAGCAGCCAGGAACGCCTGGGTCAGAGCGACCTGGTCCTGGTAGCGCGTGCGCTCGGGAAAGGTGATGTCGTTGTCGGCCCAGAAGGAGCGCCGGAAGATCTTGTTCCAGACGAACACGTCCGCGAGCATCAGCGGCGCATCCTGGATCCGGCACTTCAGGCGCGTCCGGGAGTGGTTGCGGCGCATCAGCGGGGTGACGTACCGCTGCTCCTCGCCGTCGACGACGCTCACCCGCTCGGCCGCGCCGACCGCGAAGTCGGAGCCCGTACGCCGCAGCGTCCGCAGCATCGTGGTCCAGGCGTCGCGGGGCAGGATGTCGTCGGGGTCGACGAAGGTGAGCAGTTCACCGGAGGCGGCCTCGATCCCGGCGCGACGGGCGATGGAGACGCCGGAGTTGGGCTGGATGATCAGCTTGACCCGCGGGTCCTTCGCGGCGATGTCCTTGACGATCTCGGCGGACCCGTCGGTCGAGCCGTCGTCGACGACGACGACCTCGATGGCGCAGACCTCACGCAGGGGCTGGCGCAGGATGCTGTCGAGGCTGTCGGCGACGTAGTCGGCCACGTTGTAGACCGGTACGACGACGCTGAGCAGCCTCGGCTTGTCCTTCCTCCTGAATACCCCCACGTAAACGGAGTCTAAAGGGGCGTACATCACCGCACCGCCGCCATCGTGAGCGTGTCGACCCTGCAGCCGTCCGGGGCGATGACCTCGAACACGGCGCGCCAGGAAGGGGTCGTCGCGGTCGGGCCAATGTGGGGGCAATCGGTCACGGGAGGATCAACGCACGATCAAACGAGACGTTAGGCCGATCGCGGTGTCTCCGGGGTGAACGGGTGGTGAGCGTTCGTCACACTGCGGCATGGTGAGCGTACGACGCGGCCATCCGTGCGCCGAAGGCTGCGTTGTCACGCACCAGCGCGATGTTGGTCGCCAGCGAGTCGCCGCCGGTCAGCTCGACGATCCGGGCCAGCAGGAACGGGGTGATGTCCTTGCCGCGGACGTCGCGCTCCTCGGCATCTGCGAGGGCCTGAACGATGTGTGCCCCGATCACCTCAGCCGGGATCTCGTCGCCGACCGGGACCGGGTTGGCGATGACCAGACCGCTGGGGAGACCGAGGCCCCAGGTGGCCTTCATGACCGCGGCGGCCTCGTCGGGGCCGTCGATGCGCAGCGGCGCCGCGAAACCGGAGCTGCGGGAGTAGAAGGCCGGGAACTCGTCGCTGCCGTTGACCAGGACCGGCACACCGTAGGTCTCCAGGGTCTCCAGGGTCAGGCCGATGTCGAGGATCGACTTCACTCCGGCACTCACCACCGCGACCTGGGTGCGGGCGAGCTCGGTCAGGTCGGCGGAGATGTCGAAGGACTCACTCGCTCCCCGGTGCACGCCGCCGAGCCCACCGGTCACGAACGTTTCGATCCCGGCCATGGCCGCCAGGCGCATGGTCGCCGCGACCGTGGTCGCGCCGTGGAGACCGCGGGCGACGACGTATGGCAGGTCTCGAACGCTGACCTTGGTGACCTCGGGGTCGGAGGCGAGGAGCTCCAGGTCGTCCGGGGCAAGGCCGGCGCGCGGGATGCCGTCGAGGAGCGCGATCGTGGCCGGGACGGCGCCGTTGTCACGCACGATCTGCTCGACCTCGGTGGCCATCTTGACGTTGTCGGGGTAGGGCATGCCGTGGCTGATGATCGTCGACTCGAGCGCGACGACCGGGCGACCCTCGGCGAGCGCGGCCTCGACCTCCTCGGTGAGCCGGACCTTCACGCCAGCTCCCGCACGAGGCTTTCGCTGAGATCCATCCTGACGGTGTCGTTGGTGCCGCAGGTGAGCGCGGCCGCAGCATGCCCGAACCGCGCCGCCTCGACCAGGTCGATGTCGCGGAGCAGCTCGTGGGTGAACGCGGCGAGCATCGCGTCGCCGGCGCCGGTGACGTCGATGACGTCTGTCGGCACGGCGGGAAGCTCCTGGTAGATGTCGTTGTAGCTGATCACCGAGCCGCGGGCGCCCAGACGGACCCAGACGACGCCGACGCCGCGGTCGTGCAGGGAGTGGACGGCCTTCTCGATCTCCGCGTCGCTGCCGGCAGGCAGGTCGGTCAGCGCGGCGAGCTCGGCCTGGTTGGGCGTGACCAGATAGAGCTCGCGATCGGCGCGGATCAGCTCACGCGCCCGCTTCGCCTTCTGCACCGAGACCGGGTCGAACCCGACCGGCACGTCGAACTCGCGGGCGAGGTCGATCGCCATATCGGCCGTACGTACCGGGATGTTGCCCTCGACGAGCACGCCGCGAGCGCCCTTGATCAGGTCGCGGGCCGCCTCGACGACCAGCGGGGAGAACTCGTCGGTCGCCGCCATGTCGGCCACCGCGACCACCAGTTCGCCGGAGGAGTCGAGGACGGCGTTGTAGGTGCCGGTGCGTACGTCTGCCCGACGTCGGACGTAGGTGCAGTCGACGCCGACGTCCTCGGTGTAGCTGATCACTTCGTCGCCGATCGGGTCGTCGCCGACGACCGAGACGAGCGCCACCGAGTCACCGAGCCGGGCGAGGTTCTCCGCGACGTTGCGGCCGACGCCGCCGGGCGAGATCCCCGCGGATCCGGACATGCTCGAACCCATCACCACCTGCTCGTTCGCACGAGCGTGGAGATCCATGTTGGAGCCGCCGATCACGACGATGTCTGGCGGGGATTGCGGGTTCATCACCTGCATCGTAAGTGGGGTGCCCGGATCGCGCCCCCTCATAAAGTATGAACTTGGTTGTGCGCTCCTGGTTCCTTCAGCCGAGGAGCTCGCGGCCGACCTCGTCGACCGAGCGGCAGCCGACCAGACCGAGGGAGAGGTCTAGCTCGGCGATCATGTGCTCCAGGACGGCCTGGACCCCGGCGGCGCCGGCGAGGGCGAGACCGTAGACGTAGGGGCGGCCGAGGAGCACCGCGTCAGCACCCAGCGCGAGGGCTTTGAGGATGTCGGCGCCGGAGCGGATGCCGGAGTCGAAGAGCACCGGGATCCGGCCGTCGATCTCGTCGACGATGCTCGGCAGGGCGTCGATGGAGGCGATGGCGCCGTCGACCTGCCGGCCGCCGTGGTTGGAGACGATGATCCCCTCGACGCCGTGCTCGAGCGCGCGACGCGCATCCGAGGGCGCCTGGATTCCCTTCAGCACGATCGGCAGATCGGTCATCTCGCGCAGCCGGTCCAGGTCGTCCCAGATCAGGTCGGATCGGGAGAAGACGTCGAGGAAGGTCTCGACCGCGGCACGGGCGTGACCGGAGCGAAGGTTGTCGACGAGCCTGCCGGGGTGATGCTGGGCCATCGAGGCGACCGCCGACAACGCCGAGGGGAGCTCGCGCAGCCCCGGCCGCACGTTCGTCCCGGGACCCGACGTGATCCGCTGCTCGACGAGCGCCCGGAACGCCGGGTCGGAGGTGTACTGAGCGATCCCGAGGCCGCGGGCGAAGGGCAGGTAGCCCAGGTCGAGGTCGCGCGTACGCCACCCCAGCATGTGCGTGTCGAGCGTGACGACCAGCGCGTCGGAGCCGATGGCCTCGGCGCGGCGTACGAAGGACTCGACGATCGACTCGTCCTTCGACCAGTAGAGCTGGTAGAGCCGAGGGGTGTCACCGAGGTCCTCGGCGACCTCCTCCATGGGGACGGACGCCTGGGTGGAGATCATCATCGGGATGCCGGTCGCGCGAGCCGCGGCGGCGACCTCGTGCTCGGCGCGGGGATGGGCGAGCTCGAGCACGCCGACCGGTCCCAGCATCATCGGCGCCGGCATCTCCACCCCGAACAGGGTGGTGCGCAGGTCGCGGGCCTCGACGTTGGCGAGCATGCGGGGCACGAGCCGGAAGTGGTCGAAGGCCGCCGTGTTGGCGGCGACGGTGCGCTGCTGGCCGGCCCCGCCCGCGACGTAGGCCCACGCCTCGTCGCTCATCGCCTTCTGGGCCGCCTCGGCGAGTGCCGACGGCTCGGTGGGCACCACCGGCCGGTGGCCGAACAGGCCCTTTCGGAAGATCGCGGACTGTAGGTCTCTGCCGATACTCACGCGCCCACCTCCGTAGCGCACGCGCCAAGGTACGGACGCGGGCGCGTGTCATTCTGATGGTTCACTCGCTGTCGCTCGCTCACCCGGCGAAGGCTACTGGCTCAGGCCGGCCGCCGGGCCGGATGTACGACGCGACTCACCTGGCGCCAAGATCCACCGTCAGGTGTGCGGGCAGTGCGGCCCCGGAGAGCGCCGCGATCAGTCGATGACACCGCTCGGTCATCTGGGTCGGCGTCACCTCCGGGTGGTCGAGCCACCAGGTGATCAGCGCGTCGACGGCGCTCATCCAGACGGCGGTCAGCGCGGAGGCGTCGAGAGGGTCGTCATCGCCCACGAGCCTCATCAGCTCGCCCACCCCCTCGACGGCGAGACGGGTGATCCGGTCGGTGTAGACGGCGCGGGCGGCCGCGACCTCACCGTCGTCGGGCGCCGACGGGTCGAAGAGGAGCCGCCACAGCCACGGCTGCGGCTCGAGCGTTCGGAAGAGACCGTCGAGCGTGCGCAGGCCCCGCTCGAGGCCGACCGAGTCATCGGCGGCGACCCGCTCCATCTCGGCGGCGAGGGTCTCGGCGCCGTAGTTGAAGCTGGCCAGGAAGAGGCCCTCCTTGGAGCCGAAGTACTGATAGACCAGCGGCTTCGAGATGCCGGCATCGGCGGCGATCCCGGCGACGGACGCCTTGGCGAACCCCACGGTGCCGAAGACCTCGCAGGCGGCTCGGACGATCTGCAGCTCGCGGTCGGCGCGCGGGACGCCCTTGGTTCCTGCGTTGGCCCGTGACATGCCCAGAAGTCTAGCGACGGCATATGACCCTGAGGTAACTTACTCCAAGGTCATATCTCAGGAGGTCCCCCATGAACGACATTCTCGACCCGATGAAGAACCCGTTGACATACGCGATCCCGTTCTTCGTGATCGCGATCCTCATCGAGCTGGCTGCGCTGAAATGGCTCGATCACGACGACAACCTCGCCGGCTACGTCTTCAAGGACGCGCGCACCTCGATCCTGATGGGCTTCGGGTCGATCGTGTCGATGACCGTCTTCAAGGTGCTGGCCTTCGGGATCTATGCGGCGATCTTCGCCTATGCCTCGCTGTGGCAGATCCCGGGCACGTGGTGGGGCCTGGCGATCTCGGTCCTGCTCGTCGACCTCGCCTACTACTGGAACCATCGGTTCGTGCACCGGACCAGGGTCGGCTGGGCGGCCCACCAGGCCCACCACTCGAGCGAGTACATGACCTTCGCGACCGCGCTGCGGCAGAAGTGGAACCCGTGGTTCGAGTTCTTCTTCTTCCTGCCGCTACCGTTCCTCGGCATCTCCCCGGCGGCGATCTACATCGCCTTCTCGATCAACCTGGTCTACCAGTTCTTCGTGCACACCGAGACGATCGGGAAGCTCTGGCGACCGCTGGAGCTCGTGCTCAACACGCCCTCGCACCACCGCGTCCACCACGGCTCCGACCCGGAATACCTGGACAAGAACTACGCCGGGATCCTGATCGTCTGGGACCGCCTCTTCGGCACCTTCCAACCGGAGCGCCAGCGTCCGACGTACGGCCTGACCTACAAGGTCGACACCTACAACCTGATCCGCCTCGAGTACGGAGCGTTCCGCGAGCTCTGGAACGACGTACGCAGCGCAGACGGCTGGCGGCTCAAGCTGAGCTACCTCTTCCGGCCGCCGGGGTGGGCGCCCGAGGAGCCTATGCGGTCTTCCGCCGCCCCAGAATCTGCACGATGAGGAGGCCGAGGAGGCCCACGCCTACGAGCACGAAGCCCGGCGCTGCCACCTTGACGAGCTGCTGGCCCTCAGGGGAAGCGGGCTCGCTGAAGCTCACCTGCTGAGGCTCAGGGGCGATCACCTCGGGGAACTCCTTGGCGATCTCCGCCTGGAGCTTGTCGGTGTACTCCTGGACGCGCGGCTGGGTCCCGGCGGCGAGGATCGTGTCGCCCTTCTTCTGCACGAAGAAGTAGTAGTCCTCGTCGTCGGTCAGCGACTTCTTCTGGCAGACACCGGGGTTGAGCGCGACCTGGAGATTGCTGCCGCCGGTGACTCCCTTGAGCGCCTTGACCACGGTCACCGGGTAGACCACCGGGCCGCCCTTCTTGGTGGCCTTTCCAGGGCCGGTCACCCGCGCGTGGAAGACCATCGGCTCCTTGACCGCGTCGCTGAGCACGAACGCAGGGCACTTCGCGGGAGCCGTCGCAGGGCCCGCCGATGCCGGGGCTGGGCTCGTCGTGACCACTGCGGTCACCGCAAGAGCGAGGGCAGCGAGGAATTGGGGGACGCGGCGCATGCCGAAGATCAAACCAGTCACAGGCCGAAGACTCCAGCCAGGACCCGCGCGACACCGTCGTCCTCGTGGCCGGGAGCGACGTGAGCGGCACACGCGGTGACGCTCGGGTGGGCGTCCGCCATGGCGTACGACCTCCCGGCCCAGGTCAGCATCGGCAGGTCGTTGGGCATGTCACCGAAGGCGATCACGTCGGCGGCGGAGATGCCGAGCTCGGTGCAGACCAGCTCGAGCGTGGAGGCCTTGGTGACCCCGGGAGCGCTGATCTCGAGCAGCGGGAACGACGAGTGGGTCACGTTGACCCGGTCACCGACGACGGCCACCGCGGCCGCCAGCAGCTGGTCGGCGTCATCGTCGTCGTGACGGCGGCCGAGCAGCTTGATCAGCGGCTCGTCGGAGAGCTCCTCGATCGGGGCGACCCGCCTGGCAGGCCGGAGCGCGTCGGAGAAATGGGACGTGAACGCGGGCTCGCACGACCATCCCTCGAGCGACTCCGTCGCGAAGACGAGCCCGGGTACGTTCTCCTTCAGCGTCGCCGCCACCTCGGCGGTCAGGGACGGCTCGATCAACCGGGTGAGACGTGGCTGATCGGTGGCGACGTCCCAGACCAGAGCGCCGTTGGACACGATCGCCAGCCCGACGCTGCCGATGTGCTCGAAGAGCACGCGGGTCCAGCGCAGCGGCCGGCCGGTCACGAAGATGACTGGTACGCCGATCTCCTCGAGCTTCACGAGGACATCACGGGTGAAGTCAGAGACCGAGCCGTCTGCTCTGACCAGGGTCCCGTCCAGGTCGGTGGCGACGAGCTTCGGCGTACTCATTCTTCCATTCTGCCACCGGACACCGGCCTGGCCATCACCAGATGCCCATCCTCGTCGGCGCCGCGAAGGTCGATGAAGCCGCACTTGGCGAGCACCCGGAGGCTGGCGGCGTTGGCGGGCTCGACCGAGGCCCGGATGCGTACGCCCTCCTCGTCCGCGCATGCCAGCAGGCCCTTGAGCGCCTCGGTCGCGAACCCCCAGCCGCGAGCCTCCTCGACCAGGCCGTAGCCGACCTCGGCCTCCGGTTTTCCGTCCGGGGCGACTTCAGGTGGCCCGAAGAAGCCGATCGAGCCGAGCACGGTGCTGTTGCGCACGATGTAGCGGGCGCTCCACAGGTCGCCCTCCACCCACATCGTCGCCGCGTCCCGGTCGTCCTCACGCGGGAACTGCGGGTGCCAGCCCTGCGGCCGGCCGAGCCCGCCGTTCGGATCGCGGATGGCCTCGACGTCGGTGCGGGTCCACAACGGCAGCGTGAGCCGCTCGGTGATGATGGTGTTGGGAAGGGTCACGAGGGCCAAGACTCTCAGAACAGCACTCTCAGAACCAGCGGAATAGTTCCAGCGCCGCGCCGTCGTCGGCGACATGGGCCGTCACGGCGTCGGCCACCATCTGGACCTCCTCGGGGGCGTTGCCCATGGCGACGCCGCGACCGGCCCACTCGAGCATCTCGATGTCGTTGCGGCCATCACCGATGGCGAGCACTTCGGCCGGCTCGAGGTCGAGCTGGTCGCACACGTAGGAGAGGCCAGAGGCCTTGGAGACACCGACCGGGGTGAGGTCGAGCCAGGCGGTGTAACCAACCACGTAGTCGATCCCGTGCAGGCCGAGCTCGCGCCCAAGGGCGATGAAGTCCTCGGGGCTCGCATCGGGGTCCCGGATGATCACCCGGGAGACCGGCTCGGCGACCATCTCGTCGATCGGCGCGATCAGGTGGTCACCGTCGAGCTCGCCCTCGGGGAACGGCCGGTTGAACCGATAGCCCAGTCCGCGGTTCTCGACCGCGACCAGCACGTTCGGACGCCGCTCCAGGATCTTCTCCAGCGCAGGACGGGCGTCGAAGGTCTCCTCGTGCACGACGTCGACGGGCGGGTAGCGAAGCACCACCGCCCCGTTGGAGGCGACGATCCACAACCGCTCCGCGGCCTCTTCCGGAATCCCGAGGAGGTCGGCGATCCCGGTCATCGAGTGGGCCGAACGGCCGGAGGAGAGCACGACATGCGCACCGGCTTCGTACGCCCGGCGAACCGCGTCGCGCACCTTGTCCGAGAGCGCCTCGGACGGTGTGCCCCTGTCCTCGACCCAGCGCAGCAGGGTGCCGTCGATGTCGAGCGCGACGAGCTTCGGCTCCCAGGCGGACTCGCCGGGCCAGGCGGTGGTGCTCTCGGTCGTGCTCACTTCTGGATCGGCTCCAGGACCTCGCGGCCGAGCCACTTCTGCAGCGCCTTCGGCACCCGCACCGAGCCGTCGGGCTGCTGATGGGTCTCCAGGACGGCGACGATGGCGCGGGTGATCGCGGTCAGCGTGCCGTTGAGCGTGGCGACCGGGGTGGTGCCACCCTCCGTCCGGGACCGGATGTCGAGGCGACGGGCCTGGAAGGTGGTGCAGTTGGACGCCGAGGTGAGCTCGCGGTACTTCCCCTGGGTGGGGATCCACGCCTCGCAGTCGAACTTCCTCAACGCCGAAGGACCGAGGTCGCCCGCGGCCACGTCGATGACCTGGTAGGCGAGCTCGAGCTTGTCCAGGAACGCCTTCTCCCACTCGAGGAGACGCTGGTGCTCGGCGTACGACTCCTCGACGGTGGTGTAGACGAACATCTCCACCTTCTCGAACTGGTGGACCCGGATGATGCCCTTGGTGTCCTTGCCCGCCGAGCCGGCCTCCTTGCGGAAGCACGACGAGAAGGCGGCGTAGCGCAGCGGGAGCGTCTCGGGGTCGAGGATCTCGTCGGAGTGGTAGGCCGCCATCGGCACCTCCGAGGTGCCGACGAGGTAGAGGTCGTCGTCCTCGATCTTGTAGACGCCGTCGTCGACCTGGTCCAGGAAGCCGGTGCCGGCCATGGCCTCCGGGCGGACCAGCGCGGGGGCGATGACCTGGGTGAAGCCGGCCTCGCGGGCCTGCTCCATCGCCAGGTTGATCAGCGCGAACTCGAGCTCCGCGCCGACTCCGGTGAGGAAGTAGAAGCGGCTGCCGGAGACCTTGGCGCCACGCTCGAGGTCGATCGCGCCGAGCATCCTGCCGAGCTCGACGTGGTCGCGGGGCTCGAAGCCCTCGGCCTCGAAGTCGCGGGGCTTGCCGACCTTCTCGATCAGGACGAAGTCGTCCTCGCCACCGGCCGGAGCGTCGTCGGCGATGTTGGGGATGGCCTTGAGGGCCGCCTTCCACTCCTCCTCGGCGACGCCCTGCGTCGCCTCGGCCTCCTTGACGGCGGCCGCGAGGCCTTTCACCTCGGCCAGCAGCTGTTGCTTCTCCTCGCCTTTGGCCTGAGCGACCTTCTTGCCCATCTGCTTCTGCTCGGCCCGCTTGGCCTCGAAGTCGGCGATCGCCGCGCGCCGGGCGCTGTCCGCGGACAGCGCCCGGTCCACCACGTCAGAGGACGCGCCACGACGCTCCTGCGAGGCACGTACGCGGTCGGGGTCTTCGCGGAGGATGCGCGGGTCGATCATGCGGCAAGGCTAGTCGACCGGGCCACCAGATCTCACTTCAGTAATCGGCCGGTCACCAGTAGACCGGGCTGGTCTTGCCGCACGGGCGCAGGAACGAGCGGTAGACCGTCCGGTTGGGGAAGTCGTAGCGGTAGGAGTCGTTGGTGAAGTAGGTGCCGCTGGTGTAGGTGATGTACGCCGCCGAGGTCCCGTAGGTCTTGGGGAAGCCGGTGTTCGACGCCGTCGAGCGCGAGCGCTTGCTGGGGATCCAGCCATGGATCACCGGGTTCGCGAGGGAGCCGCTGGTGGTGATTGTCGCCTGCCTCCAGCCGGTGCTGCGCTTGTTGGTCACCGTGTAGCGGATCGACTGGCCGCCTCGGACGATGACGCAGGCGTACCAGTTCGCCGTCGCGGTCGCGGAGATGATCGTCCCACTGCCGGACATGCCCGCCTTGATCTTCGACCACGTACGCGACCCGACGATGCCGTCGGCCGCCAGGCCCTTGGCCTTCTGGTAATCCTTCACCCGGGCGGTGGTCGCCGACCCGAACGAACCGTCCGGCTTGAGCCCGCCGAGCACCTTCTGGAGCAGCTTCACGCAGCTGCCGGTGTTGCCGGGACGTACGGTCTTCGGGCTGCTGATCGTGCAGCTGACCGCGGCCTCCGCGGGCGCCGTGCCCGCGTCGAGGCCGACCAGTCCGCTCGTCGCCACGGCCGCCGCAGCGACCAGGCCGCCAATGCGCAGTCGCATCGATGTCTTCACTTGGATGGAGCTCCCTCTGGATCGATTCGCATGCTTCAGCACGCCACGGCGCATTCTCGTGATCCGCGGCGACGCCCGAACCCGTACCTCTCCCGTAGCCCACGAAGGAGCCACGGGAACTGCGCTCACATCGGTGCTCTCCCCCAGGTCTTGACCAGCCCGTTCATTCACTGTGTGGAAGACGTTTCGCGCATACTGACTTATCGTGCTTGACCTCTCCCGCCGTGCCCTGCTGCTCTGGGCGGCTTCGCTGCTCGCCCTGAGCACCCTGATCGGGATCGCGGCGATCAACGCGTGGCCGCTGGTCTCGACGATCGACGAGCTCGGCCGAGACGCGACGGAGGTGACCGCGGAGCACGGCTGGATGCTGAGCTTCTGGCATGTCATCGAGGTGGGCACCGACTGGTATGTGATCGTCGGGGTCGCCGTCCTGATCGCCGCCGGACTGTTCCGCAAGTACCCGCGGGCCGCGGTCTTCGTGCTCGGCGTCGTGGCGGTCACCCTGGTCGTACGCCGCGGGGTGGTGCACTTGGTCGACCGGGACAGGCCGTCGTGGCAGCTGATGTCGTGGTTCCACGAGTCGCCGTCGTACCCGTCCGGTCATGCGACCGGCATCGCCGTCCTGACCGGCGTGATCGCCGTGGTCGTGACGATGTTCGTACGCCGCCGCGGCATCCGCCGCCTCGCCTACGCCGGCCTCACGCTGCTGGTCGTGCTGGTCGCCGCCGACCGGTTCTTCCTCGGCCGCCACTACCCCTCCGACGTGATCGGCGGGATCGTCTTCGCCGCCGGCGCCGTCCTTCTCGGCATGGCGCTCTACACGCCGCTGCCCGCCTCCCACGCGCTGGGGCGCCGGCCGCTGATGGACTCGGTGCGCGGCAACCGCAACATCGCGGTCGTCCTCAACCCGATCAAGGTCGAGTCGGTCGAGCAGTTCAAGACCATGGTCGACGCGATGGCCGAGGAGACCGGCTGGAAGAAGCCGACCTGGCACCTGACCACGATCGAGGACCCCGGCACGGGGATGGCGCGCGCAGCCCAGGCGGAGGGCGCCGACCTCGTGCTCGTGTGCGGTGGCGACGGGACCGTACGTGAGGTCTGCTCCGCCCTGGCCGGCACCGGCATCGCGGTCGGGATCGTCCCCGGCGGCACCGGCAACCTGCTCGCCCGCAACCTCTCCATCCCGCTCTACATCCGCGCCGCGATCGACGTCGCGCTCACCGGGCAGGACCAGGCCATCGATCTGGTCGAGGTCTCGGGCGACAACCTCGAGGACACCAACTTCCTGGTCATGGCCGGGATGGGCTTCGACGCCGCGATCATGAGCGGCGTCAACGAGGACATCAAGAAGCGGATCGGCTGGATGGCCTACGTCCTCTCTGCCTTCAAGAGCCTGATGTTCCCGGCGATGCGGATGGAGATCTCCGTCGACGGCGGGGAGTTCACCAAGCACCGGGCGCGGACGGTCGTGGTCGGCAACGTCGGTTACCTCCAGGCGAACATGCCGCTGCTACCGGCGGCTGCGCTCGACGACGGGCTCGTCGACGTCGTACTCCTCTATCCGCAGCGGTTCTGGTCCTGGCTCCCGCTTGCGTTCCGGGTGCTGAGCAAGCGGCCGCGCACCGACAACCTGATCAACCGGATGACTGGTGCCAGCGTCGTGATCCGGACCAATCACGACCAGCCGCGCCAGCTCGACGGGGACACGATCTCCGAGGGGCGAGAGCTGCGGATGCAGTGCCTTCCGGGGCGCCTGCTCGTCCGCGTGCCACGCTGAACAGCGGTCCCGTTTCGGTCCCGAATCTGAGCGACACGCGACAGGGGAAAAAGTCCCAGCAATCCGGGCATAAAGTCCCGATTCAGGCGTGATTTCGGCGCGTTTGGGATCGATTTCTGCGTCTGACCGAGCCGACTCGCCGACCCAGATGTCTTGTTGAGAAGTAAATGTTCATAAGGTATCTGACACGACTCGGCGTCAGCTGAGTCGGCGTCTTCGCGCTCGGGCTCAATCCAGAATCCGACCGACGACGTGGCATGACCCACACACTGGTCGGATATCCCCCGCGACCAGTGGTCGACTCCCGGGCCGTCCCACCCGCAGCCCGGGTTTGAAAACCGGCACGCTCGGAACGGTTCCCCCGCCACACCCGAGCGTGCCGGCGTCGTTTTGGGTGGATCGGCCGCTCTGGATCAGCGGATCAGCTCTTGGGCTTCGCCTGCTGCACGGCCTCGGCCTCTTCGGGCGACATCAGCTGGGACGACTTCCAACCGCTGATGCTCTTCGCGTACGACCTCGCCTCGGTGCGGCCGTGGATCGAGGTCAGCACGACCCCGTCGCCGCTGTCGTCGAGCAGGGCCAAACACCAGCTCAGATGGCCACCGGCGTCTCCGAACGCGTCGAAACGAACGACCGCGAGGTGACGGAGGCTCATCGCCGACTCGGCACGCAGGGCCGCGACCTCGGCACGCAGCCCGGCGACGTCGGTCGGCAGCGACTCGGCGTCGGCAGGGTCGGGGCGACGTACGCCCCTCGTCTTCTGCCAGACCGCTCCGGCGAGGACCAGAGCGGCGATTGCTGTCAGCAGACTGAGAATTGCAAGAGCGACCACATCGGGCGAATCTAGACTGTCGCTGTGTCCGAGCCACATCGCATCGCCTATCAGGGCGAACCAGGGTCCAACTCACACATGGTGTGCCAGCGGCACTACCCCGAGCTGGAGTCGGTGCCGTGCGCTTCGTTCGAGGACGTCTTCGCCAGCGTCGAGGCCGGTGAGACGTCGCTGGCGATGATCCCCATCGACAACTCCCTGGCCGGGCGGGTCGCCGACATCCACCATTTCCTCCCCGAGTCCAACCTCCACATCATCGCCGAGCACTACCTGCGGATCCGGTTCCACCTGCTCGGCCTTCCCGGCGCCCCGCTCGACGGGATCCGTACGGTCC
The DNA here is from genome assembly GCF_040613495.1 of Nocardioides sp. NPDC006273. Taxonomy (NCBI): domain Bacteria; kingdom Bacillati; phylum Actinomycetota; class Actinomycetes; order Propionibacteriales; family Nocardioidaceae; genus Nocardioides; species Nocardioides sp. NPDC006273. The sequence continues at coordinate 28,909 of NZ_JBEXSD010000035.1, forward strand.
ACTCCCACGTCCACGCGCTGGGCCAGTGCCGCAACATCATCCGGGAGCACGGGTTCACGCCGGTCGTCTCCGGTGACACCGCCGGCGCCGCGCGCGAGGTGGTCGAGGCAGGCGACCCGACGATGGCCGCGATCTCCCCGCCGCTGGCAGCCTCGATCTACGGGCTCGACGTGCTCGCCACCGACATCGAGGACGCCGACCACAACACCACCCGCTTCGTCGTGCTCTCGCCCGACTTCATCCAGGCGCCTGTTGACGCGGGTCCGGTGGTGACCTCGTTCATCTTCAACGTACGCAACATCCCGGCTGCCCTCTACAAGGCGCTCGGTGGCTTCGCCACCAACGGCGTCAACATGACCAAGCTGGAGTCCTACATGGTGGATGGGAAGTTCACCGCAACCCAGTTCCTCGCGGAGGTCGACGGTCACCCCGACCAGCCGGGGCTGAAGCGGGCCCTGGAGGAGCTGGCCTTCTTCACCACCGACGTCAAGCTGCTCGGGGTCTACCCCGCCGACCCGGCCCGGTTCTGAGTGACGTCGAACGACGAGCCGACCGCCCACCTCGGGTTCGCCCGCGTCGACCTCGACCGGGAGCGTCGCACCGGCGACCCGGAGGTCGTGTACGCCGCAGGCAAGACGCCCGAGCAGGTCGTCGAGATCCTTCGCCGACTCCACCAGGCGCACCCCACGCGCGCGGTCCTGGCGACACGGGTCTCGGTCGAGGCCGCCGCCGCGGTCGCCGCCGAGCTGCCGACGGCGGTGCACGACATCGAAGCCGGTGCCGTCACCCTCGGCCCACTACCGACACCGCAGGGCCGAGTGTGCGTGGTGGCCGCCGGCACCTCCGACGGGCCGGTCGCCGCCGAGGCAGCCCTGGCGTGCCGGGTCCACGGGGCCGATGTCGAGCGGATCACCGATGTCGGTGTCGCCGGGATCCACCGCCTGATGGCCGTGCGCGAGCGGCTCGATGCCGCCGACTGCCTGATCGTCGTCGCGGGGATGGAGGGCGCGTTGCCCTCGGTCGTCGGTGGGCTGGTCGGGGTGCCGATGATCGGGGTGCCGACCTCGGTGGGCTACGGCGCCTCCTTCGGCGGGCTGGCCGCGCTGCTGGCGATGCTCAACTCGTGCGCCCCCGGCGTGACCGTGGTCAACATCGACAACGGCTACGGAGCCGGCGTCGCGGCTGCCCGGATCGCGCGGCGTGCGCGAGGAAGCATCTGATGAGGGTCTGGGTCGATGCCTCCTCGGGGGCTTCGGGGGACATGCTGCTCGGCGCGCTGCTGGATGCGGGCGTACCGCTCTCGGTGATCGCCTCGGCGGTCGACGCGGTCGCCCCCGAGCCCGTGCGTCTTGCCACGGAGCCGGTGACACGTGGGGCGCTCGCTGCGACCCGGTGCCACGTCGAGATCGCTGACTCGGTTCGTCACCGCACCTGGACCGACGTGCGCGCGATGCTCGTCGGTGCCGGGCTCGACGCCCCCGTGCGAGAGCTGGCGCTCCAGGTCTTCGAGCGGCTCGCGGTCGCCGAGGGCGCGGTCCACGGGATCCCGCCCGAGGAGGTGCACTTTCACGAGGTCGGTGCGCTGGACGCGATCGCGGATGTGGTGGGAGTCTGCGCCGGCTTCGCACACCTCGGCGCCGACGAGGTCGTGATCTCGCCTGTCGCGGTCGGCTCCGGCTCTGTCCGGGCCGCGCACGGCGTCCTCCCGGTCCCGCCGCCGGCGGTGGCTCGGCTGCTGACCGGCGTACCTTCCTTCGCCGGGGCTCCCGGGCATCCAGCGATGGAGCTGTGCACGCCGACCGGCGCCGCGCTCCTGGCCACTCTCGCGACCGACTACGGCCCACAGCCGCCGATGACGACGCGGACGATCGGCGTCGGGGCCGGCAGCCGAGATCCGGAGGGCTGGTCGAACGCCATCCGTCTGCTGATCGGTGAGGCTGCGATGCCGGCGCGGGAGGATGCGCCGACCGAGCTCGTCGTCGAGGCGAACATCGACGATCTCGACCCGCGCCTGTTCCCCGGGGCGATCGATGCGCTGCTCGCCGCCGGCGCCCGCGATGCCTGGCTCACGCCGATCCTGATGAAGAAGGGCCGGCCCGCCCACACGCTCCACGCCCTCGTCCCGCACTCGGACGCCGAGGCTGTCCGGCGGGTGTTCTTCCGGGAGACCTCCACGATCGGCGTACGCGAGCACGAGGTCGCCAAGCACGCCCTGCCCCGCGAGACGCTCAACGTCACCGTCGGCGGTCACCCGATCACGGTCAAGGCTGCCCGTCTCGACGGCGAGATCGTCAACCTGCAGCCGGAGTGGGACGACGTCGCCCGGGCCGCGGCCGCGCTCGATCGACCGGCGATCGACGTACTCGCCGAGGCCAAGGCCGCCGCGCTCGCTTCACCGCTGGTCGAGCCGGATTCGTGAGGTACGAACGAGTCCGTGTCGAGACCAACACGGCCCCATAGAGCGCGATTCGGGCCGCGTTGGTCTCGACACGCCTCCGCCGCCCTCGCTTCGCTCGGGTGCTCCCGCGGCTCGACCGACGGTTCAGGCGGGATGCGACGATATGGGCCGGATGTAAAGAACTGGAACGGAAACCCTGATGGACACCACCGTCATCGCCCTCGCCTTCGCCGCGATCTTCGTCGTCGAGCTGCCGGACAAGACGTTCCTGGCGACGTTGGTGTTGTCGACGAAGTACCGCCCGTTCTTCGTGTGGCTCGGCGTGGGCGCGGCGTTCGCGATCCAGACGCTCATCGCGGTCGTGATCGGCGGCGTGGCGACGCTCCTCCCGACCGACCTCATCCAGATCATCGCCGCCCTGCTCTTCTTCGGCGGCTCGATCCTGCTGTTCATCGAGGGGCGTCGCCACCACGGCACCGCTACCGAGGAGGACGGCAGCGAGTTCGCCGACAAGGCCAAGGACGTACGCGGATTCCGCCAGGTCGTGGCCAGCTTCATGGTCCTCTTCGCGGCGGAGTGGGGAGACCTCTCCCAGCTGTTGAGCGTCTCACTGGCGGCCCGCTACGACGAGCCGGTCTCCGTCTTCATCGGCTCCTGGGCCGCGCTGCTCACGGTGTCGGGTCTCGCGGTGCTGCTGGGACGTACGCTGCTCCGGTTCATCAAGCTGCACGTCCTGCACTACGCCGGAGCCGTGGTCTGCCTCGTCCTGGGCGTGCTGACGTTGGTCGAAGTGCTCGCCTGAAGGGCATTCGCCTAGGCTGCCGGGCATGGTAGAACTTGGCGCCGACAGCGAGGTCGGTCGACTGCGTACGGTAATGCTCCACCGACCCGGTCGGGAGCTGACCCGACTGACCCCGCGCAACAACGACAAGCTGCTCTTCGACGGAATCCCGTGGGTGAAGCGGGCACAGGACGAGCACGACGCCTTCGCGGCCGCGCTGCGAGAGCGCGACGTCGAGGTGCTCTACCTGACCGATCTGCTCACCGAGACCCTCGAGGTCCCCGAGGCCAGGCAGCGGGCGCTCGACAACGTGCTGGGCGCCCTCACGCTCGGGGACACGCTGCGGGCCTATCTGGTCGGTGCACTCGACGACGCCGGACCCGCCGAGCTGACGGGCCACCTGACCGCCGGCATCCGCAACGACGAGGTCCGCGGCGGCCACGGTCTGGTCACCAGCCTGCTCGCCCACGACGACTTCCTGATCGACCCGCTCCCCAACCTACTCTTCACCCGCGACTCGTCGGTGTGGATCCGTGACCGGGCCACGGTCACGTCGCTGGCGATGCCGGCGCGCAAGCGCGAGACCGCGCTCACCGAGCTAATCTACCAGTTCCACCCGCGCTTCCGCTCCAGCCCCCGCCTGCACGGCGCCCACCTCGAGCACGTCGAGGGCGGGGACGTGCTCCTCCTGGCTCCCGGCGTCGTCGCGGTCGGGGTCGGGGAGCGTACGACCCCTGCCGGCGCCGAACGGCTCGCGCGGCAGGTCTTCGCGGAGGGTCTCGCCCACACCGTGCTCGCGGTGCCGATCGCGCAGGAGCGGGCGACGATGCACCTGGACACGATCGCCACGCTGGTGGACACCGACCAGATGGTGATCTACCCGAACGCGGTCGACTCGCTGGTGGCGTACGCGGTAACCCCTTCGGGCGACGACGGCCGGCTGAACATCGCGGACCCTCGGCCGTTCCTCGAGGTCGCCGCCGAGGCGATGGGCATCGACAAGCTCCACCACGTCGACACCGGCCTCGACCCCGTCGCCGCCGAGCGCGAGCAGTGGGACGACGGCAACAACACCCTGGCGCTGGCACCGGGCGTGGTCGTCGGCTACGAGCGCAACACCCAGACCAACGAAGCCCTGGAGGCGGCTGGGATCGAGGTCATCGCCATCGCGGGCTCCGAGCTCGGCTCCGGCCGGGGCGGGCCGCGGTGCATGAGCTGCCCGATCGCCCGGGACCCGTTGCCCGCACAGCCCGGACGGTAACCCCCGTAGGCGAACATCGTTGAACTCTGTAACCGCCGTCACCTAGCGGCAGCCACCCCACAGCCGAGCGAAGGAAAACCTCGTGACCGAGTCGTTCTTCTCCACATTCACGCCCAAGGAGATCGCGCACATCAGCGCCACCGGCACCCGCGTGCATCTGCCGGAGGGCTGGTCGCCGATCTGGGAGGACACCCCGCCGGACAAGGCCTACATCATCCTCGACGGCACCGTCTCGGTCCGCCGGGACAAGGAGGAGATCGCCCAGTGCGGTCCCGGTGACATCATCGGCGAGGCGGCGATCCTGCGTGGGTCCCTGCGCACGGCCTCCATCGTCGCGCTCACCCCGCTCGACCTGATCCACCTCAGCTCCGACAAGCTGCAGCAGCTCTCCGTCGAGATGCCGTCGTTCGCGAAGGCGCTGGAGAAGGTCGCCAAGGACAGGTTCGGCTCCTGACCCACGACGAGGCCGACGAGAGCGCCAGGACGGGTCGCAGCCGCGAGGCCGACATCGAGCTGACCGAGGCGCTCGCCGTGGTCGAGGCGTTCGTCCTCGGCCAGACGCCGACGCTGACCCGCGCCGAGGTCGCGCGGGCGGCCGGCGTGCCCATGGAGGTCACCGAGGACCTGTGGCACCACCTCGGCTTCCCGCACGCAGACGAGGACGAGGTCGCCTTCACCGAGTCCGATGTCGAGGCGCTGCGGATGTCCCAGGAGCTCATCCGCCTCGGCGTCCTCAGCGAGGACCGACAGGCTGCGCTCGTACGGACCTGGGGGCGGTCCTACGCCCGCCTGGCCGAGTGGCAGACCTCGCTGCTGGCCGAGGTCGCCCGTGAGCGGGGTGGCGACGAGGTCGAGGACCTGCTCTCTCTGAGCGCGCAGGTGCTGCCGCTGGTGGAGTCGCTGCAGGACTACGTCTGGCGCCGCCACCTGGTCAGCGCAGCGCGGCGGATGCTCACCGTCGCCGACGCGTCCGCGGTGCCGCTGGCGGTCGGGTTCCTCGACATCGTCGGCTACACCGCGCGCTCCAAACGGCTCACCGACAAGGAGCTCGTCGACTGGGTCGAGGAGTTCGAGGACACCTGCTCCGACGTCGTCGTCGAACACGGCGGACGGGTGATCAAATACCTGGGCGACGGGGTGTTCTTCACCTTCGAGGACGTCTCGGCCGCCGCCCGGACGGCGCTGGACCTGGCCGCACTCGGAGACGACCGCGACAGCCCGTTCCCGCACGTCAGAGCCGGGATATCGTACGGCGACGTGGTGCTCAGGCTGGGCGACGTCTTCGGCCCGACGGTCAACATCGCCGCGCGCCTCACGACCCTCGCCCGGCCCTCGTCGGTGGTCATCGACGAGAACGCGGCGGCCGCGCTCGAGGCCGTCGACGGCTTCCGGGTCGAGAAGATGCGGCGTACGAGCGTGAAGGGCTACTCCCGGCTGCAGGCGTTCCGGCTTCGCTCCCGGTCCGACTGAACGGGCCGGTCGACCTGGCCAGACTGAATCTGACCAGAAAGGTCGGGCCCGGACGGGTGCTCCCGCGCCAGGCTAGATCGCGAAAGGAGGACCACATGATCGGCACGCTCAACACTCTGGTCAACCTGGTCGAGGCAGAGCTCGACGACGGGCTCGCCGGCGAGATGGACGTGGCTCGGGTCGCCCGCGACCACGGCACCACGGAGTACCACCTGCGCCGGATGTTCTCGGCCCTGGCCGGGATGCCGCTGTCGGAGTACGTACGCCGCCGCCGGATGACCCTGGCCGCAGCAGACCTGGTGACGGGTGCCCCTGACCTTCTGGAGGTCGCGGTGCGCTACGGCTACGGCTCGACCGAGGCGTTCGGGCGCGCGTTCCGTGCTGTGCACGGTTCGGCTCCCGCCGACGTACGCCGATCCGGTGGTCCGCTCCGCACACAATCCACGCTCAGGTTCCGCCTGAGCGTCGAAGGGGGCACCCCGATGGACGTCACCATCAACGACATTCCCGCGCTGCGGCTGGTCGGCCACGCCGCCAAGGTCCCGCTGATCCACGAAGGCGCGAACCCGCACATCCAGGCGCACATCGCCTCGATCGCACCCGAGGAGCACGGCCGCCTCAAGGAGCTCAACGACACCGACCCGCGCGGCATCCTCGCGGTCACCGACTCCCCGTCGCCCGATGCGCCGGAGGGGACGATGATCACCTACCTGCACGGCGTCGCGGTGACGTCGTCGGTCGAGGTGGCCGAGGGGCTCGACAGCATCACCGTGCCGGCCGGCGCCTGGGCGGTCTTCGCATCCAGCGGCCCGCACCCGAAGACGCTACAGCGGCTCTGGGCCTCGACGGCGACCGACTGGTTCCCGTCGAACCCGTGGCGGCTCCGCCCCGGGCCCTCAGTCCTGCGCTACCTCGAGCTCACCGAGACGTACGCGTCCTGTGAGATCTGGATGCCGGTGGAGAAGGGCTGACGGGGGGCCGAATGCTCACCGAGGTAACTCGGTGAGCATCCGCTTCCCTCGTGGAACTCCATGAAGTAGGTGATTGCTGACCGAGGTAACTCGGTCAGCATCCACCTCAGCGGATCGTCACCTGCCGATTGGCGAGACCGGCGCGAGCCGAGCGCACCTCGGGAGTGATCTCGGATTCGTCGGCGAGGGTCTCGTCGAGCAGCTTCTTGAACGCCACCGCCGGCTCCTCGAGCGCCTCGGCGCCGGTGCCGACAGGTACGTCCCAGACGGGAGCGAGCAGGCCGTGGGCACGGAACATGCCGACGAAGCGGGCGTCGGGGACGATCACGTCGTCCCCGGCCACGTGCAGCCGGGCCAGCGCGGTCAGCAGAGCGTCCTCGGGCTCGGGCATCACCCAGCGGAGGTGCTCCTTGGAGCCGACGGAGGTCCAGTACGCGGCCTCGACCGAGGTCAGCCGCTCGGTCGGCAGCACCGACTCGTTGGCGTGCTCGAGCGCGTGCTCGAAGTCACCCTTGTCCTCGACGTCGCCGAGCCACCACTCGAAGCCCTCGTGGACGGTGACGTCCAGGGACGAGCTGGTCACCAGGTCCTGCAGTCGAGGTCCGGCACCGGGAGCGGTGGTCAGACCGAAGACGCCGGACTCACCAGCGGCACGCGCCTCGAGCGCTTGGAGCAGTGCGGCGGCGACATCGCGAGAGACGTCGCCGTAGTTGTGCTGCACCTGCAGCCCGACCCAGACCTCGCCCGAGTCACGCGACATCGCTGGCGCGGCCCCGGGCAGCAATGTGCCCAGCCTGACCGGGGTCGACTCGTAGCCCTTCACGGTCAGCGACACGGTCGCCGACGGCACGAGCTCACGCAGGGCGACCAGGTCGCACTCGCCGGGCAGCCCCTCGAACGGGCGCCCCACGAAAGCACCCCCGGACGCACCGTGGCATGCCTTGTAGCGCTTGCCGGACCCACACGGGCACGCCGCGCGCGGGTTGGGACCGTCCGTCGGGGCCGCAGCCGCCTGACGGTTCTTCACTCGGGACTTCTTGGCCACGGCCAAACCCTAACCTGCCGGGGCCGTTCGACGTGTAACACGTCGTTCGTGGGTCTACTCGCCTTTTATAACGACCGGATAGACCCACGAACGACGTGTTACACGCGGGCTCAGCGGCCGAGCAGCCCCAACATGAACCCCGGCCGGTCGGTGATGACCGCGTTGACCCCGAGGTCGAGGCAGAGCTTGAGCTGATCCTCGGTGTTCACGGTGTAGACGTGGAGGTTGCGACCCTTCGAGGCCAACCGCCGGGCGAGCTTGGGATGGGCGGTGAGCATGTCGATGCCGGCGCCGAGCCACCAGTCCGGGCCGATCGTGTGCCGCAGGAGGGACCAGTTGGCAGCGCGGTCGATGAGCTGGACGACAGGCACGCCCGGCGCCAGCCGCTCCACCCGCTGCAGCGCCGTGAACGAGAAGCTCATCACCCGCACCGGGCTGTCCGGACCCGCCCAGCCGAAGTCGTTGAGCACGTCGACCAGCCTGCCCTCGGTCAGGCCGCCGTAGCGCGTCGGGTGCTTGGTCTCGATGGCCATCTCGACGTGGCGGTCGTAGTCCCGCACGGTCCGCAGCAACCGGTGGAGCGTGAGCACCCCGCGCTTGTCCCGGTCGGGCGCCTCGTCCTGCCCGTCCCAGAACCCGTTCTTCCAGGCCGCGAAGTCGATCGCCTGCAGCTCGGCGAGCGTCATCTCCGAGACCAGCCCGCGCGCCCCGATGCGGCGCAGGTGACGGTCGTGGACACAGACGAGATGTCCGTCCATCGTCAGACGCACGTCGCACTCCAAGGCGTCGGCGCCCGCATCCAGAGCCGCGACGTACGCGGCCAGGGTGTGCTCCGCGATCTCATGACTGGCGCCGCGATGCGCGACCACCTGGGGCCTCATATGGAGATTGTGGGCCATCGGGCAAGCCACGTCGCGCGACACGAGCGACAAGTCACCAGGCCATGTATCCGAAGACCCCGCCTAGAACGGGACGAGCTCGAAACGGCCGATCGCGACGAAGGCTGCCAGAGACCAGAAGACCAGGTCGCCGGCGGCCGAACCCCACTCCTTGCGAATGATGCGGGTGGTCGTCGCACCAGTCATCAGCAGGACCAGCCCGAGGGCTGCGAGCGGCACCAGCCAGGTGGCGGTCCCGGTGACCGCCGGCAGGATCAGCCCGGCGGCGGCCAGCACCTTCATCACACCGATGACCTTGAGGAATCCCGCAGGGAAGTCATCGGCGTAGTGCCACCCCTCGAAGGCGTTGCGAAACCTCTCCTTCGACAGCAGCAGCATCGCCAGCCCGCCGGCGAGATAGCCAGCCGCCAGAAAGATCGTCACGATCCACAAGATGATGTTCATGCCAACCATGACGACGTACGCCGCCCGGCTGTGACATCGGTGGACATCAGCGTGCGGGCGTCAGCGTGCGGGCGTCAGCGTGCGGGCGTCAGCGTGCGGGCGTCAGCGTGCGGGCGTCAGCGTGCGGGCGTCAGCGCCCGCCGGTCACCCGCAGCGTCGTCGCGGTCACGTACGCGGCCTTGTCGCTCATCAGCCAGGCGACGGCCTCGGCGACCTCGTCGGGTGAGGACGCCCGGCCGAGCGGGATCTGGGGTGCCATCCGCGCGAGCCTGCCAGGGTCGCCGGTGTTGGCATGCATGTCGGTGTCGGTGAGACCGGGGGCGACCGCGACCACCCGGATCCCCTGGCCCGCGACCTCCAGCCCGAGGCCCTTGGTGAGCGCGTCGATCCCGGCCTTGGCGGCGGCGTAATGGACGTACTCTCCCGGCGACCCCAGGGTCGCGGCGCCGGAGGAGATGTTGACGATGACGCCACCGCTGCTCCCACTGTTGGCGAGCGCCGACACCGCCGCTCGGGCGACCAGCGTGGGACCGACCAGGTTGACCGCGTACGTCTTCCGGATCTCGTCCGCCGGGGTCTCGGCCAGGGGCGCATAGCGGTAGGTCGCGCCGGCGTTGTTGACCACACCTGTGATCGGGCCGGCGGCCTCGAACAGGTCGGCGATCCCGCTGTCGGTGGTGATGTCAGCCTGGACGATCTCGCAGGAGACCCCGAGGGCTTCGACGGCGGCACGGGTCGACGTGGCCGCTTCGGCGTCGGACAGGTATCCGAGCACGAGCGAGTGGCCCTCGGCAGCGAGCCGATGAGCGATAGCGGCACCGATCCCGCGGGTGCCTCCGGTGATGAGCGTTCGTTTCACACCCGAAGGTTGTCACGCAGCCGCCACGCCACCAACGCCAGTGCCAGGACGCCGGCGAGCGCCCATCCGGCCGGAAAGTGCACCGCGGGCTCGTTCCAGCGCTCGTGGAAGTAGACCAGGTGCGAGGAGAGCAGGCCGGCGTCGACGGAGCGGCCCTCCTGGATGAGTACGCCGATGGCCACCAGCACGGTCAGCAGGGTCTGCATCGCCCAGCCGAGGATCCAGGCGGGCACCCAGGCGACGACGTCGACGGCGCGGCGTACCGAGGTCACCAGCACGGTCACCAGCGCAGCCGCGAGCAGCGCATCGATGACCGACGACGGCAGGTCACCGGCGAGCATCCCGTCGAGCCAGAGGGGTACGCAGACGGCCGGCGCGGCAAGCATCGGCGCCCGCAGCACGTACGGCCCGAGGCTTGCGGTGATCCCGGCGGTCAGACCGGCGCCCGTCGTGATCGCGGCGACAGCGATCAGCTGGGTCGCCATCGAGGGGTTGGTCGTCGCCGGGCCCGCGGCGAACGTCAGGCCGAGGAACGCCGCGCCGACGACCCCGACGCCGGCGAGACCCGCGCTGAGCAGCCGGCGGTCGGGGCGCAGTCCTCCCGCGAGCCCACCGAGCGCCGCGGCGAGCAGCGTGAACGAGACCAGCTCGGCGACCATCGGCGCAAGCAGGAGCGGCTGCGGCTGGACGATCTGCGGCAGGAAGCCGGCGCCCCAACCCGCGGCCGCGACCAGCGGAACCATCCACAGACGCGTCCGTTCAGTCATGCCCGCCACGCTGACATGCGCAGGATGAGACCACGCGGCGAAGCGGGAAACACCAGCCCAACGTCAGGTTGCCCGACCGTTGACGTTCCTCATCGTGGGGGATTGATTTCTGATTGAGGGGGCATCAGATGGGAATACCTGGGTAGGCTCAGGGACGACACGTACCCCACGCGTGGAAGAGGTGAGACAGGCGTGACCAAAGCAGCCCGACGAAAGCCGGGAAGAAGCTCGGCCAGAAGCATCAGCACTGCGGCGCTGACCAGCATCGGACCTCGGGCCGTTGCCGCCGTCGCGCTGACCGCTGCCTTCGCCGTCCTGGCTCCGAACGAGGGACGCCTCGACACCGGCCATCATCGGCCCGAGCTGCCCGACCCGGGCGCCCTGCAGGACCCCCTCGGCATCTCCGGCGGTCTGGGCGGCGTGAAGAACCTGACCCCGACCGACGCGGTGAAGCTGGCCGCCAACGCCGAGGAGCTGTCGATCCCGCCGGTCGCCCTGGCTGCGTACCAGCGCTCGTCGACCGTGCTCAACGACGCCGACGCCTCCTGCCGCCTCGACTGGGCGCTGGTCGCTGCCATCGGCATGGTCGAGAGCAACCACGGCCGCTTCGGCAGCAGCGAGCTGAACTCCCACGGCCTCGCCATCCCCGCGATCATCGGCCCGCAGCTCAACGGCGCCGGCAACTACGCGGCGATCCACGACACCGACAACGGCCTCTACGACCACGACACGGTCTATGACCACGCGGTCGGCCCGATGCAGTTCATTCCCTCCACCTGGACCTACGCAGGCGCAGACGGTGACGGCGACAACCGCCGCGACCCGCAGGACATCGACGATGCCGCCGTCGCCACGGCGGCGTTCCTGTGCGCCGGCACCGAGGACGTCAGCACCACCTCCGGCGCCAACGCCGCGGTCTACCGCTACAACCAGAGCGACACGTACGTCGAGGCAGTGCTGAAGATCGCCGGGCAGTACCGCAACGGGGAGTTCCCCGGCTCGCCCAACGTGGACGGCGGACCACCTTCTTCGATGAAGCCCACCGCCTCCCCGCTGCCGCGCACCTCGAACACTGTCGCGCCGGCGCCGAAGTCGGAGACCAAGACAGCTCCCAAGGCCGCTCCCAAGCCTCCGGCTCCTACACCGACGCCCGCACCCGCGCCGAGCAAGCCTGCGGACACCGACGACACCGATCCGGACACCGGCACCGGCGGTTCGGCGGGCGAAGGCGAGACGACGAAGCCGACCCCCACACCGACCCCCACACCGACTCCGACTCCCACGGACCCGCCCACGTCCGAGGAGCCGGATCCGGAGCCCACTGTCGAGAGCCGGTGCGAGGAGGCCGTCACCACGACGTACCCCGATCTCGATCCCGAAGGGGAGACCTACCAGTCGGTCGTCGCGAAGTGCGTCGAACACTTCGGCACCACGATCCCCGTCCTGGAGGACGCCGAGGACTACGTACGATCCCTCCACGGCGCCCCGGGCTGGGAGGCACTTCCCCCGCCGACCGCCGACGACACCGCCCCCGCGCCGTCGGAAGGGGCCGAGACCGAGACTGGCGAGGAGGCCCCGGCCGCTTCGTCGACGGAGTGAGCCGGGTCAGCTGACCTTGATCACCGTCTTGCCGAAGTTCTGACCCCGGAGCATCCGGTTGAACGCGGCAGGCGCGTTCTCGAGACCCTCGGTGATGTCCTCGCGGTAGCGGAGCCTGCCGTCGGCCAGCCAGCCGGCCGCGTCGGAGAGGAAGTTCTGCTCGTGGTCGCGGACGAACTCGGTCTGGATGAAACCCCTGATCAGCAGGGACTTGTTGAGCACATGCCGCATCAACCCGGGCGCCCGGTCGGGCCCCTCGGGGGCGGAGGTGTCGTTGTAGTGGGCGACGATCCCGCAGACCGGCACCCGAGCGAACTTGTTGAGCCGCGGCAGCACCGCGTTCCACACATGCCCACCGACGTTCTCGAAGTAGACGTCGATCCCGCCGGGAACCGCCGCCTTCAGCTGGTCCTTGAAGTCGGGCGCGCGGTGATCCAGGGCCGCATCGAAGCCGAGCTCGGTCAGATGCTCGACCTTCTCCGGGCCGCCGGCGATCCCCACCGCACGGCAGCCGAGGATCTTCGCGATCTGCCCCACCGTGGCACCCACGGGACCGGTCGCCGCCGCCACCACGACGGTCTCGCCGGGCTGCGGCCGGCCGATCTGCGTCAGCCCCGCGTACGCCGTGAACCCCGGCATCCCCAGCACCCCCAGCGCGGTCGAGACCGGGGCGACGGCCGGATCCAGCTGCCGGGTGTGCGCCGCCGGCGCGGTCGAGTAGGACTGCCACCCTCCGTACGCCAGCACGACATCGCCCACCTGCCGCGACGGATCGCGCGACTCCACGACCTCGGCGACCGTCGCGCCGGGCAGCACGTCGCCCAGGGCGGTCGGCGCGGCGTACGAAGGCGCGTCGCTCATCCGACCGCGCATGTAGGGGTCGAGCGAGAGGAACTGCGTACGCAGCAGCACCTCTCCTTCCCCGGGTGTGGGCACCTCGGAGGTGACGATCGAGAAGTCCTCGGGGGTCGGCTCGCCGACCGGGCGGGCGCGGAGCAGGATCTGGGTGTTCGTATCGGTCATCCAGCCATGGTGCCGCACTGCCGGGCAGGTTCGTTCGGCTACGGTCCTGAGGACCACAGACCTGCCCGACCCGTCGGACGCGGGAATGCTTCTGTTCGCTTTCCTGTTCTGGCAGGCTGAAGTCCTTGAGCAACGGCGTCCGCAGGTGGGGAACGACAGACAGGAGCGGTGGCTGTGATCGAGTTCGAGAGCGTGACCAAGCGCTATCCGGACGGCACCGTTGCGGTGGGAGACCTCTCCATGAAGGTCGGGGCCGGGCAGATCACCGTGTTCGTCGGACCGTCGGGATGCGGCAAGACGACCGCGCTGCGGATGATCAACCGGATGATCGAGCCGACCGCCGGCCGAGTCCTGATCGACGGCGAGGACGTCACCGCGCGCCCAGAGGCGGAGCTGCGGCGCGAGATCGGCTATGTGATCCAGGGCGCCGGGCTCTTCCCGCACCGCACGGTCCTCGACAACGTCGCGACGGTCCCGATCCTGCAGGGCGTCGCTCGACGGGACGCACGCTCGAGCGCCCTCGGGCTGCTCGAACGCGTCGGGCTCCCGGCCAACCTCGGCGAGCGCTACCCGTCCCAGCTCTCGGGCGGTCAGCAGCAGCGCGTCGGCGTCGCCCGCGCGCTCGCGGCCGACCCGCCGGTGCTCCTGATGGACGAGCCGTTCTCCGCCGTCGACCCGGTCGTGCGCGACGACCTCCAGCAGGAGCTGCTCCGGCTCCAGAGCGAGCTCGGCAAGACGATCGTCCTGGTCACCCACGACATCGACGAGGCGATCCGGCTCGGTGACGAGGTGGCCGTCTTCGCGCAGGGCGCCCGCCTGGCCCAGTTCGCGCCACCGGCCGACCTCCTCGCCGCGCCCGCCGACGACTTCGTCGCCGCGCTCGTGGGCCGCGACCGTGGCTTCCGCGGCCTCGGGTTCGCCGACGGGAGCGAGATCACGCTCCGGCCCATCGACCACGGCGTCGACGGGCTCGCCCTCGAGGTCGACCCCGACGGCCGGCCGCTGGGATGGCGCGGCGCGGACGGGCTCCTCCCGACCGAGGGCACCTTCCGTGACGGTGCCAACCTGCGTACGGTCACGGACCTGGTCATCCTCTCGCCGGCAGGCGCCGCGGTGCGGGTCGATGCCGAGGGGCGCGCCGACGGGCTGGTCCTGCTCGAGGACCTGGCCGGCAGCGTACGCACCCAGCAGCGGGAGCGGCTGACGGCACTGGCCACGGCGGAGGACGCCGGGTGAGCGAGCGGCGACGAGCGGAGGCGGCGGCGTGAGCGACCTCTGGCGCTACCTCGGCACCAACGGCGACGACATCCTCACCGCACTCGTCCAGCACATCTGGCTCGCCCTGTTGCCCGTGACGATCGCGTTCGTCCTCGCGTTGCCGCTGGGTGCCCTGGTCCAGCGCTACGGCTTGGTACGCCACATCGCGCTCACCGCCGGAAGCGTGATCTACACCGTCCCGTCGCTGGCCCTGCTCCTGCTGCTCCCGGGCATCCTCGGCACCAGCGTCCTCGACCCGCTCAACGTGATCATCGCGCTCACGCTCTACTCGCTCGCTCTGCTCGTCCGCACGACCGCCGACGGTCTCGACGCCGTCGACCCAACCGTCCTCCAGGCGGCCTCCGCGATGGGCTATCGGCCCGTACGCCGCTGGTTCACCGTCCAGCTGCCGCTGGCGATGCCGGTGATCCTGACCGGTCTCCGGGTCGCGACGGTGGCCAACGTGAGCATGGTCAGCGTCGCCGCCCTGATCGGCATCGGCGGTCTCGGCCAGCTCTTCACCCGAGGGTTCCAGCTCGGCTTCTACCTGCCGCCGATCATCATCGGGCTGGTCCTCTCGGTCGCGCTCGCGGTCGTCGCGGACGTCTTCATCGTCGCGATCCAACGCCGGCTCACCCCGTGGGCGAGAGCGGGTGCGCGATGAGTCTCGACTACCTGCTCGACGCCGCGAACTGGTCGCTGGCCAACCCCGAAGGGTTCCCGCAGCGCATCCTCGAGCACCTCGGCTACACCACCCTCGCCCTGCTGATCGCGGCCGTGATCGCGTTCCCGATCGGCCTGCTGATCGGTCACACCGGGCGTGGTGCGCTGCTCGCCATCAACCTCGGCAACGCGGGTCGCGCGCTGCCGACCCTGGGCGTCCTCATGCTCGCGCTCGCGGTCGTCGGGATCGGTCTGGTCCCGGTCACGATCGCTCTGGTCGTGCTCGCGATCCCTCCCATCCTCGCCACCACGTACGCCGGCGTCCGGTCCGTCGCCGACGAGACCGTCGACGCGGCGCGAGGTGTCGGCATGACCGAGCCCCAGATCGCCTGGCGCGTCGAAGTCCCGATCGCGCTGCCGATCATCATCGGCGGTCTGCGCAACGCCACCCTCCAGGTGATCTCGACGGCGACGATCGCTGCGTACGCCGGCCTCGGCGGTCTCGGCCGCTATCTCTTCGACGGGCTGGCGACGCTCGAGTACGACCAGGTGGTGGCCGGCGCGATCGTGATCGCCGCGCTCGCGGTCGCGATCGACCTCGCGCTCGCGGGGGCGCAGCGGCTGCTCGTCTCACCGGGGGTCGGCGGCCGCGGAGCCGACAACCGACCGACCACCGTCCGTCCCGAGCCCAAAACCGAACCCGCCGGCTGAACAACCCAGCAAACCGAGAGGTATCCCGATGTCCCGCCGTACCCGCACCACCGCGTACCTGTTCGCGACGATCGCCGTGGCAGGCACCCTGACCGCCTGTGGCGGTGACCCGCTCGACTCCGACTCCGACTCCGGCTCCGGCTCCGACTCGGACTCCGGGACGATCGTCGTCGGCTCCGCAAACTTCCCTGAGAGTGAGCTGCTGATGGAGATGTACGCCCAGGCTCTCGAGGCCGAGGGCGTCGAGGTCGAGACCAAGCCCAACATCGGCTCGCGCGAGGTCTACATGGAGGCCTTCAAGAGCGGCGACATCGACCTGCTGCCCGAGTACAACGGCGGTCTGCTCTCCTACCTGACCGAGGGCGACATGCCGGAGGGCGTCTCCGCGCCTGAAGACGTCTACACCGCGCTCCAGGACGTCCTCCCGGAGGGCAGCCAGACGCTTCCGCAGTCGGCCGCCGAGGACAAGGACTCGTTGACGGTCACCAAGGAGACGGCCGAGAAGTACTCCCTGTCCAGCATCGAGGACCTCGCGCCGATCGCCAAGGACCTCAAGCTCGGCGCCAGCCCGGAGTTCAAGAAGCGTGCCCAGGGCGTGCCCGGTCTCGAGAAGGCCTACGGCGTCACGTTCAAGGAGCTCACCCCGACCGACCCCGGCGGCCCGTTGACCATCGCGGCGCTGAAGAAGGGTGACGTCGACGTCGCCAACGTCTTCACCACCGACTCCGCGATCCCGACCAACGACTGGGTCGTCCTGGAGGACCCGAAGAACCTCTTCCTCGCCCAGAACGTGGTGCCGCTGATCCGTTCCGAGGTCCTCACCGACGACGCTGAGTCCGCCCTCAACGCGGTCTCCGATGCGCTGACCACCGAGAACCTCACCGACGCGCTCGCCGAAGTGCAGGTCGACAAGGCCGACCCCGCCACGGTCGCCAAGGAGTTCCTGGCCGACAACGGCATCGACTGAGGCGCCTGACCCAGCTCTCCCCGGTAGCCGCCCGGCGTCATCCTGATGACGCCGGGCGGCCCTGTCTTCCTGTCTTCCTGGTTTCCGCCCTTCGCCTGTCCTGGCGCGCGGGTAGGGTTCCTGACATGACGAGCACCAGCAAAGATCTCACCGTCGACGTCGTGGTCATCGGGGCCGGACCGACCGGCGAGAACGTCGCCGACCGCGCAGTGCAGGGTGGTCTGACCGCGGCCATCGTCGAGCGTGAGCTGGTGGGTGGCGAGTGCTCCTACTGGGCGTGCATGCCGACGAAGGCGCTGCTCCGGGACGCGGCGGCGCTGCGTGCCGCCAAGGCGCTGCCGGCCGCCGGGAAAGCGGTCACGGGCACCCTCGACGCCGATGCCGTCTTCGCCCGGCGCGACCAGTTCACCTCGGGCTGGAAGGACGCCGGCCAGGTCGAGTGGCTGACCGGTGCCGGGATCACGCTGGTCCGTGGACACGGCCGCATCACCGGCACCCGCACGGTCACCGTCACCGACTCAGACGGCACGACCACGAACCTTCAGGCGCGTCAGGCCGTGGTGATCGCCACCGGCACCACCGCCCTCATCCCGCCCGTCCCGGGCCTGGCTGACGCCTCACCCTGGACGAACCGTGAGGCTGCCGCCGCCACGTCTGTCCCGGAACGCCTGGCGATCATCGGCGGCGGGGTCGTCGGTGCCGAGATGGCGACCGCTTTCAGCGCCCTCGGGTCGCAGGTGACCCTGATCTCGCGCACCCGGCTCCTTGCGGGGGTCGAGGAATTCGCGGGTGAGCACGTGGCCGATGCGCTCCGGACGTACGGGGTCGCTCTTCACCTGGACCGCGACGCGACCGAGGTCCGTCGCGACGACAACGGCGAGGTGCACCTGACGCTCTCCGACGGGACCGATGTGGCCGCGGACGAGGTCCTCGTCGCCACCGGCCGGGTGCCCAGCACCAAGGACCTCGGCCTCGAGCACGTCGGGCTCACGCCCGGCAAGTGGCTGAAAGTCGATGACGCGTTGGCCGTGGTCGACGACAGTGGCCGGCTCGAGGACGGCTGGCTCTACGCCGCCGGTGACATCAACCACCGCGCGCTGCTGACCCACCACGGGAAATACCAGGCCCGCGCCCTCGGTGACCTGATCGCGGCCCGGGCGCGCGGCGAGGAGCCCGACCTGAGCACGTGGGGCCGTCACGCCGCCACCGCCGACGAGCGCGCCGTCACCCAGGTGATCTTCACCGATCCCGAGGTCGTCGCCGTCGGCCACACCGCCGAGTCGGCCGAGGCCGCCGGCATCGAGGTCGGCGTCGTCGACTACGACCTCGGCTCGGTCGCCGGCGCATCGCTGCACGCCGACGGCTACCGTGGCCAGGCGCGGATGGTCATCGACGAGCAGCGCAAGGTCCTGGTCGGCTTCACCGCGGTCGGTCCGGACATCTCCGAGCTCCTGCACGGGGCCACGATCGCGATCGTCGGCGAGGTCCCGCTGGACCGTCTCTGGCACGCCGTCCCCGCCTACCCGACGATCAGCGAGATCTGGCTCCGCCTGCTGGAGACCGCTGGACGCGATCGTTAGAACAGCTGGCGCAGGTTGGCCTTGCTGAGGTCGATCAGCTCGTCACCTCGACCGGACATGACCGACCGGATGGCGTAGAGGGTGAAGCCCTTGAGCTGCTCGGCGGTGATGTTGGGCGGGATGGAGAGCTCTTGGCGCTCCGTGACGACATCGAGGAGGGCGGGGCCGTCGTGACCGAGGATGTCGGCGACCGCCTCCGGAAGATCCTCGGAGTGCTCGACACGACGAGCGTAGATGCCCATCGCGTTGGCGACGTCGGCGAAGCTCGGGTTCACCAGGTCGGTGCCGTACGTGACGAAGCCGGCAGCCTTCATCTCCAGCTCGACGAAGTTCAACGAGGAGTTGTTGAACACGACGAGCTTGACCGGGAGCCGGTTCTGAACGAGGGTGAGCAGCTCGCCGAGCAGCATGGTGAGCCCACCGTCACCGGCGAGCGCGACGACCTGACGGTCCGGATGGGCGATCTGGGCGCCGATCGCCTGCGGCAGCGCGTTGGCCATCGAGCCGTGGGCGAAGGAGCCGATCAGCCGGCGGCGACCGTTCATGGTCAGATAGCGCGCCGCCCACACCACCGGCGAACCGACGTCGGGGATGAAGACGGCATCGTCGGAGGCGGCCTGGTCGACCAACCGAGCGAGGTACTGCGGATGGATCGGCGCCTTCGACCGGGACGGGGTGGCCAGCTCGTCGAGCTTGGTCCGGGTGCGGCGGTAGTGGTCCAGCGAGTCGTCCAGGTGCCGCCTGTCTCCACTTCGGTCGAGCAACGGCAGCAACGCCGCGGCCGTGTCCTTGACCGTTCCCACCATGCCGAGGTCGATCGGGTGGCGCCGACCGAGCTGCTCGCCGCGGATGTCGACCTGGACGGTCTTGGCGTGCTTCGGGAAGAACTGCCGGTAGGGGAGGTCGGTGCCGAGCATCAGCAGCGTGTCGGCCCGCTCCATCGCGCGATAGCCGGAGGCGAAGCCGAGCAGGCCGGTCATCCCCACGTCGTAGGGGTTGTCGTACTCCAAGAACTCCTTTCCGCGCAGCGCGTGCACCACCGGGGCGCCGAGAGCCTCGGCAAGGGCCACCACCTCGTCGTGCGCACCGGCACAGCCCGCGCCGGCGAGGATGGTGACCCGGTCACCGGCGTTCAGCAGGGCGGCCGCCTGCCCGATCTCATCCTCGTCGGGGATGACCCGGGAGCGCGTCGGACGGATCGCCACGGCCCGGTCGACCTCCGACTCGGCCAGCGCGACGTCCCCAGGGATCACCAGCACCGCCACACCCTGCTTCTCGACCGCCGCACGCATCGCGATCTCGAGCACGTGCGGCATCTGGCTCGGCTGAGCGACGTACTCGGTATAGACCGAGCACTCTCGGAACAGCTCCCGCGGGTGCGTCTCCTGGAAGTAGTTGGTGCCGATCTCGGCGGTCGGGATCTGGGCGGCGATCGCGAGGACCGGCACCCGTGAGCGGTTGGCGTCGAAGAGCCCGTTGATCAGGTGGAGGTTGCCCGGCCCACAGCTCCCGGCGACCACCGCGAGCTCACCCGTCACCGCAGCGTCGGCGGCCGCCGCGAACGCGGCAGACTCCTCGTGACGTACTTGGATCCAACTCATGTCTCCGTTCTTGCGGAGCGCATCGGTGAACCCGTTGAGGGAGTCCCCCGGGATCCCGTAGACGCGGCGGACGCCGCTGGCGGACAAGGTGGACACGATCTGTTCGGCGATGGTCGACATGCGGTCTCCTTCTCGGCGCGTACGTCATCCACCGTAGAACAGCGTCGATGCGGTCCTGACGTACGAGCCGCCCTCACCTGGCCGACGCGGGATCCCTCCGTTCCACCCGGCTCGCCGACAACAGCCCGCCGATCAGCAGGGCGAGCGACACCACCAGGAGTACGCCGCCGACACCGAGCAACACACCGATCGCGATGCCGAGCATCGGGAGGGTGGCGCCGATGGCCGCCACGGCGGTCACCGGAGCATGCCCGTCGGCATTCATCACGACAAGGGTCCAGTCGCCCGACTCGACCTCCCAGGTGAGCGTCTGGGGCCCGGTCCCGCTCGCCGAGGCGGCCCAGAAGCCGGCATCCGCAGGGAGGGACGCCGGGGATCCGCCGTCGACCGCATCGTACGTCGGGGTGTTGCCGTCGAAGCCGTCGATCGTCGAGTGGCGGACGTCGGCGAGGTAGGCGGCGACGTCCGCGGACGGCGCGACGCCCACGAAGACCGGGCCCTCCTCGACTGAGGTGACGACCAGCTTGGCGTCCCCGACCAGCACGCCGGGTACGTCCGCTCCGGTGTCGGTCTCGATGGTGATCGTCTCGGAGGTGATCGCGTGCCCAGAGGCGGAGATCGCCACCCCGTCGGTCACCAGATAGCCGTCGTCGTCCCGCTGGGCCGCGGCCACCGCGAGAGCACCGCCACCGGCGATGAGGCCGAGCGAGACCAGCAGGAGAACGCTGCCGGCCACGACGGCGATGACTCGCCCGGTCGTCCAGCGCGGTCGTTCAGTCGTCATTGGCCGGACCTCGCGCTGCGGCTCTGTCGGGTCATTCACGGAACAGTCCGATGATGTTGCCGCCGGGGTCCCGGAACATGGCGAACGACCCGGTGCCGGGGATCTCCATCGGCGGCACGACGGTCTCACCACCCAGCTCTTCGGCGCGCCGGAGGCTGCCGTCGAGGTCGTCGGTCGAGACGTACACCGTGACGTAGGCGGGCATCTCGTCGCGGGTCTGCATGACACCGCCACCGATCCCGTCCTCCGCAGCTTTCACGAGCCAGTAGTCGGGGCCGGCCCCCTGGATGTCCCAGCCGAACAGGTCTCGATAGAACCCGACGAGCCGCTCGCCGTCAGATCCGGCGATCTCGAAGTGCACCACGGAATGTGTCATGTCTGTCTCCTTCGTTGAGTCGTTGAGGGTTCCGAGACCAGGCGTCATGAGCCCAGGAGTACGCGTTCACCGCGCCGGGGCACCACGGCGACGACGCCGAGCTCGTCCTGGACCCGGTCCGCCAGCGCGCGGGATGACGTCGGCTCGCCGTGCACGACGTAGACGGTCTGCGGGAGCTCGGGTGCCGAGGCGACCCAGGCGAGCAGCTCGTCGGCGTCGGCATGCACGCTGAAGTCCGAGATCGCCACCACCTCAGCTCGGACCTGGACGTACCGGCCGTGCATCTTCACCGCCCGGGCACCCTCGACCAGCTGCCGGCCGCGGGTGCCCTGAGCCTGATAGCCGGTGAGCACGATGCTGTTGCGAGGGTCGGGAAGCTGGCGGAGCAGGTGGTGGACGACGCGGCCGCCGGTGGCCATCCCGGAGGCCGAGATGATGATGCACGGCTCCTTGGGGCGGTTGAGTCGCTCGGAGGCGGCGGCGTCTCGGATCCGGTGGACGTTCAAGCGGTCGAGGTCGTGCAACGGCGCCGCTCGCTCGAGGTCGAGCTCGTCGCTGTGCGAGCTCAGGGCTGCCTGGTAGACGTCGAGCGCGGCGAGAGCCATCGGGCTGTCGACGAAGATCGGGACCTCGGGCATCTGGCCGGTGCGGCGGAGCCTGAGCAGCTCGAGCAGCACCAGCTCGGTCCGGTCCACGGCGAACGCCGGGATCAGTACGACACCGCCACGAGCCACGGTGCGGCGTACGGTGTCGGCGAGGACCTCGGGATCCACCGGTGGGTGCCGTCGGTCGCCGTACGTGGATTCGAGCACCATCGCCGAGGCGGCCGGAGGCGGCGCTGGCGGCCGCAGGATCGGATGCCCCGGTCGACCCAGGTCGCCGCTGAACACCACCCGCTCACCTCCGACGTCGACGACGGCCACCGCGGAGCCCAGGATGTGGCCGGCACGCTGCAGCGTCACGACCATGCTGCCGAGCGGCCACGGTTCACCGAAGGCCACCGGGTGCACGCGCTCGAGCGTCCGCTCGACATCTGCCGCCGTGTAGAGCGGCAGAGCCGGGTCGTGTTTCGACCAGCCGCCCTCGTTGGCGACCCGAGCGTCCTCCTCCTGCAGACGGGCACTGTCCCGGAGAACGATGGCGGTGAGTGCGGCGGTGCCCGGCGTGCACACCGTCTCGCCGGCGAAGCCGTCGCTCACCAGCCGAGGCAGGTAACCGGTGTGGTCGAGGTGAGCATGGGTGAGGACGACGGCATCCAGGTCTGCGGGCGTCACCGGGAACGGCGCCCAGTTGAGCCGTCGCAGCTCGCGCAGGCCCTGGTAGAGGCCGGCGTCCACCAGCAGGCGATCGCTGCCGTACGTCACCAGGAACCGGCTTCCGGTCACCGTGCCGGATGCACCGAGGAACTCCAGTGCGGGATGCTTCGAAAGCGACGTACCGGGGTCGCCGACGACAGGGGTCTCGGAGTAAGTCATCAAGCTTCCCTTCGCAGGTGATGTCACCACCACGCTGCTGCATCCGCTCGGATGCTGGGAGGGTCCTACGGCCTTCGCCGAGTGACCCACGGCCCGATCACTCGACCCGCTGGTGCAACGGCGGGCTGCGGCATCAGCTGTCCAGGGTGCCGACCGGGCGCTGAACTACCCCTGTTGACGAAGGTAACGGCCGAAATGGGGGACGGTGAACGCGATCCGACCCCGTTCACCGGAGTAGATCAGGCCCTTCTTCATCAGCGCGTCACGGGCAGGCGAGAGCGACTGCGGTTTCTTGTTGAGGAACGCCGCGACGTCCGCGGTGGCGACGGTGCCGATGTCGTCGGCGCCGAGCTCGACGGCGGCATCGGCCATCGCGCGAAGGTAGTCGCGCTCGGCGGGGGTGGCGCGCTCGTAGCGCGAGCCGAAGAAGCCGACCGCCAGCTCGCGCTCGGCCTCGGGAGCCGCGACCTTCACGTCCTCCACGGTGATCGGCGAGCGGGGCGCCTGGTCCCACACGGTCTTGCCGTAGGCCTGGATGAAGTAGGGGTAGCCGCCGGTGGCGGAGTACATCTCCTCCAGCGCGGCGGTCTCGAACTCGGCCTCCTCCTCGCCCGCCGGAGCGGCGAGGGCGCGGTCGGCGGCCTCACGCTCGAGGCGGTCGATGCGCTGGTAGGAGAAGAGCCGCTCCGAGTAGGACTTGCTCGCCGAGAGCACGGCCGGGAGATGCGGCAGTCCGGCGCCGACGACGATCACAGGGAGCCCGGACTGGCTGATCTCGTGGCAGGCCGCGCACATCGCGGAGACGTCGTCGGGCCCGAGATCCTGCATCTCGTCGATGAAGACCCCGACACCCTTCCCGACATCCGCTGCGAGCCCGCCGACATCGGTGAGCAGCTCGACCAGGTCGATCTCTATGTCACCGGAGTCAGCACGCCCCCGGACCGCCGGAACCTCGATGCCCGGCGACCACTGCTCGCGCAGCTTGGCGTTGGGGCCGGCCTCCCGCTGGGCGAACGAGCGGATCACACCGAGCACGTGGTCGACGTCGTCGGCGCTCGGATGTCCCAGCTCGCGCACCGCCTGGTGCAACGCACTCGACAGCGGCCGCCGCAACGACTGGTCGGGGCGCGCCTCCATCTTCCCGGTGCCCCAGCCCTTGCGGACCGCCGCGGAGCGCAGGGTGTTGAGCAGGACCGTCTTGCCGACGCCACGGAGCCCGGTGAGCACCAGCGACCGCTCCGGACGACCCCTTGCCACCCGCTCCAGCACCACATCGAACTGCCCGAGCTGCTCGTTCCGACCGGCGAGCTCAGGGGGCCGCTGGCCCGCGCCTGGAGCGTACGGATTGCGGATGGGGTCCATGATCAGACGATATCCAGATCTATAGGACGCGTCTTAGATTTCGCTAGCGAGCCACATCTTTCACGAGCGTAGGTCTCTATTCGGCTTTCTAAGTCAGACCTTAGAAAGCCGCAGACTCCTGCATCGACCGCTATCGTCGAACATGTGTTCGATGATAGCCGGATTCTCTCCCCCTATGCAAGCCTGACGATCTAGACTCGCGAACATGCCGGAACTACCCGAGGTGGAAGCGCTCGCCGAGGACCTGCGCGGGCGCCTCGACGGCCGGGCGATCACGAAGGTGCACGTCGCGCAGTTCAGCGCCCTGAAGACGTACGACCCGCCGCTGACCGCAGTCGAGGGCACGCTGGTCGATAACGTGACCCGCCACGGCAAGTTCATCGACATCGAGGCCAGCGGAATCCATCTGGTGCTGCACCTGGCCCGCGGCGGCTGGATCCGGTGGCGCAACGAGCTCCCGGCGACACCGCCTCGCCCGGGGTCCAAGAGCGGTCTTGCGATCCGAGTTGTGCTCGACGACGACACCGGGCTCGACATCACCGAGGGTGGCACCAAGAAGCGCCTGGCTCTCTACGTCGTCCACGACCCGCAGGACGTCCCGGGAGTCGCCTCGCTGGGCCCCGACCCGCTCGCCGACGACTTCACCCTGGACCGCTTCCGCGAGATCCTCGCCGGCCAGGGCCGCAAGCAGATCAAGGGCGTGCTGCGGATGCAGTCGATCATCGCGGGCATCGGCAACGCCTACTCCGACGAGATCCTGTGGGCGGCGAAGATGTCGCCGTTCAAGCCCGCCGAGATGACCCAGGACGAGTCGGAGAGCCTCTACAACGCGCTGCGGACGACCCTGAAGGAGGCCGTCGAGCGCGACTCCGGCCTGGCGATGAGCGAGCTCAAGGGCGAGAAGAAGTCCAACCTCGCCGTGCACGGCAAGGCCGGCAAGAAGTGCCCGGTCTGCAAAGACACGGTCCTCGAGGTCAGTTTCGCCGATTCCAGCCTGCAGTACTGCCCCACCTGCCAGACCGGCGGGAAGCCGCTCGCCGATCGCCGGATGTCCCGGCTCCTCAAGTAGGCTCTGCGGGTGAGCATCCCCACCGTCGAGATCACCGGAGTGCCCGATCCTCTGCCCGTGGCAGTCCTCGATGTCCGCGAGGACGACGAGTGGGCCGCGGGTCACATCGAAGGTGCCACCCACATTCCGCTCCAAGAGCTCCCGGCGCGCCTCGGTGACCTTCCCGAGGGCCAGACGCTGGTGGTCTGCAAGGTGGGCGGACGCAGCGCCCAGGCGGTCAACTACCTCGCCCAGCAGGGTTTCGAGGTCGTCAACCTCGCCGGCGGGATGCTCGACTGGGCCGCCGCCGGGCGGCCGATGGTCAGCGAGACCGGCTCCGAGGCGTACGTTCTCTAGGGCATCTGCGTCGGCGGACCGCCGAAGACCTCCGGGAGCGGCAGTCTGAGCGCCTTCTCCAGGCGGTCGAGATAGTCCGTGCGATCCTCCTCGATCACGCCGAGCGAGGCGAGATGGTCGGTGCGCCACTGCACGTCCAGGATCCGCTGGTCGGTCGACCCCGCCTCGCGCAGCGCGGAGACCAGCCCGACGAGAGCGACCTTGGACGCGTCGCGGACGCGATGGAACATCGACTCCCCGGCAAAGAGTCCGCCGATGGCCACCCCGTAGAGCCCGCCGACCAGGCGGTCGTCCTGCCAGGCCTCGACCGAATGCGCCCAGCCCAGCCGGTGCAGGTCGCCGTACGCCCGACGGATCCGCTTGTCGATCCAGCCGTGCGGCCGTCGCGGATCGGCGCACGAGCCCACCACCTCGTCGAAGCTGGTGTCGACCCGGATCTCGAAGTCCCGCACCGACCGGCGCAGGGATCGCGAGACGACCAGCCCGTCCAGAGGGAGTACGCCACGCCTGACCGGCGAGAACCACATCATCGGATCTCGCGGGGACTCGCCGGGCATGGGGAAGATCCCGTGACGGTACGCGGCCAGCAGCGTACCGGGCGCGACGTCCGCGCCCACCCCCACCAGATCGTCCAGCTCCGCCCCGCCATGAGCGTCCGTTCCTGGGTCCCGAAGGTCCGCGAAAGCCCACGGCGACGGCTCCGGTTCGATCGGACCCCCAATATTCGCCACGACGAAACGTTATCGCCCTGCACCAGCCCCAACCACCACGCGCTTAAGATTTGCTCATGATCGGTCCCAAGGCAGTGCTCAGCAGTGCGGCTGGCCGGCTCGCACCCAAGGTCATCCAGTCCGCCCCCGGCGTGACCACCACCGTGGTCAGGCAGGCGCTGCACCACGCCATCGTCGGCGTCGGTCCGCTCCCAGGCGCAGCCACGGCCGCCGAGAAGCACCTCAAGGACCACGACGGTGACGTCGAGCTCGCGGTGAAGCACATCATCGACAACCACGTACGACTGGCCGGCGTGGGCGGCTTCGCGACCAACATCGGCGGTGTGGTCACCACGGCCATCACGCTCCCCGCCAACATCACCGGGATGGCGATCATCCAGTGCCGGATGGTGGCCGCGATCGCGCATCTGCGTGGCTACGACCTGACCGACCCGCGCGTACGCAACGGCATCCTGCTCACCCTCCTGAGCGAGGAGAAGGTCGGCAAGCAGATCCAGGAGAAGAAGATCCCGGCGCCGCCGATGGCGATCGCCACCGCGCCCAGCTACGACCGCGCGGTCGATGCCATCGTTGCCGCGGAGGTGGCCCAGGAGCTGCTCAGCCGGGTCACCGGCCGGGGCATGATCTCCATGGCCGCGAAGCGGATCCCGCTGGTCGGCGGCGTCGTCGGCGCAGGGGCCGACGGGTGGATGACCTACCAGATCGGCCGCTACGCCTCACGCGAGCTGCTGCCGCGCCGCGCCGAAGACGGCTGAGGCCTCACAGGAACCCCACAGGTTTCTCACGCGTTCCTCCGAATACCGGACTTCACACTGATGTAGTCCGCTCAGGAGGAGCAGGAGATGACCCCCGACTCGAGCCTCACCCCGGCCAGCCCCGCCTGCCCCCCAGCAGGGGTCGGGACGAGACCTCACCTGCTCCTCCTGGGCGGCGTCCCCGGCGCCGGCAAGAGCACGCTGATCCGCCAGGTGACAGACCGGAACCCGGATGTGCGCGCACTCGATCCGGAGACCGCGGCGCGTTGGCTTTCGGCTCGACTGCCGCGGACTCCCTACCGCCTCTACCGGCCGCTGGTGCATCTGTGGCATGCGCTCGCAACTTTCGCCCTCGTCATGCTCGGCCCGACCCGCGGTCGGCGCACGATCCTCGTACATGATCCTGCGACCCGTCCCCGCCGACGCGCGCTGCTCGGGCGGATCGCCCGCGCCCGCGGCTGGCGTACGTCGCTGGTCATGATCGACGTGCCTCGCGCTGCGGCGATCGACGGTCAGCATGCACGCGGGCGGATAGTGCGCTCGACGTCGTTCGAGCGCCACTGGCACCGCTGGACCGACGATCAGCCACGACTGTTGAGCGCGACGACCTTCGGAGACGCCGACGGCTCTTGGGATCGGGTCCACGTCGTCGACCGCGCCCGCGCCGGCGGACGACTCGAAGCGCTCCTTGGCCGATCCCGGCACGGCAGTGAGGAGGTTGTGGATCAGATGGAAGCAGAGGCTGTGGGACTACCTCGCGTGCGATGGCCGATGCCGCGACCGATCTCGGCCCCGACGACATCTGCATCGTCATGGGAGATGGAGAGAGTGCGAGGATGACTAGCGTGTTGATCCCAACGCCGCTGGTTGTGGTGGACATGCAGACCGCGTTCGTCGTGGGCGAGTCAGCCTTGCCGACGATGTCGACCATGTTGCCTGCCGTCGAGGCGCAGCTGGCGGCAGCGCGAGAAGCTGGCGCGCTGGCGGTGTTCCTTCAGAACGACGGCCCTGCAGGCGCCTCAGATGAACCGAGCACCAATGGTTGGCGGCTGGCTCTGGACCCTGAAGCAGGCGAAGTGGTCGTCCGGAAGTCGTAGGACAGCGGCTTCGCGGGGACTGATCTGGACGATGTGCTCCAGCGCCACGGGGTCCAAGCGGTTTCCTTGTGCGGCTTGATCTCGGAGATGTGTGTCGCTGCGACGGCTCGGGATGCGATCGCGCGGGGTTATACGGTTGTGCTCGCTCACGATAGTCATGGCACCTACGACGTTCCCCCATTCGCCGATGGCGAGGCCGGGGTTCCCGCGGAGCAAGCCGCGAGGGTGGTGGAGTGGTCGCTCGGAGACGCGATTGTCATCGCACCGAGTGCCGCGGGAGTGCGCTTCGCCGCTGCCGACGGCGAGCCACTCACACACCCCCTGACAAGCCACGGTCCGATCGGCCCGATCGACCGCACTACCGTGCGTCACCGCGACCTATCTGCGTCTGGTGAAGCGGATGTCGCCATTGGGTAGGCGTTCATGGACGTACGCCGGGTCGTGGGCACGGTGGTGGTGATGACTGCAGAGCAGCGCGGCGTTCTCAAGATCTGTTTGACCGCCTTGTGCCCAGGCGAGCCAGTGGTGGGCTTCGGCCCAGGTGCCGGGGATGTCGCAACCTTCGGCCTCACAGGTCGCTGACCTGAGCAGCAGGGCTCGGCGTTGGGCTGCGGTGAAGAATCGTTCCTTGCGGCCGAGGTCGAGAACCTCGGAAGCGCCCCCGAGGACGGCCGGAATGATGCCGGCGGTGCAGGCCAGGCGTCTGGCTTCGGCTGCGGTGATCGGGCTGTCGCCGAGGATCTGGCCGATGCCGGCGTCTTTGCGGAGCTGGTCGAGGTCGATGGTCACGATCACCGTGGTCGCATCCCCGCCGTGGATCGGAAGCCGGGCCGGGTCGAGGGCCTCGAGCATCTGGCAGAACGCCCGCCCGAGGCGTCGGGCGTAGGGCAGGTACTCACCGGTCTCTGTCCGGGTGCCGTCATCGCGTCGCGGGGAGGCGAACGCCTCCAGGTTGGTCGCCAGCCGGTCCGCGGCCGCGTCCGGGATGACCGCGGAGATCCGGGTGGTGCCGTCCCCGACCCGGCGCATGGTCAGCCGGGTCTTCTTGCGGGCGTGGGCTTCCTCAGCCGCGAGCCGCTTGGCTTCTTCGGCTTCGGCGATCTCGGGGGCGATGACGTCCAGGATCCGGCGCCCCACGCGGCGCAGTCGGGTGGGGTCGAACTGGGTCGCGTAGGCGACCATGGCCTCCTCGGCCTCCACACGGATCTCGGGGTCGAGATCAGCAGGCAGGTCGTCGAGGGCCGCGACGATCACCTGTGCCTGCGCCGAGTTGCAGTCCCCGGCGCGCATCGCTGCCGCGACCCGGTGATAGGTGCGGTCCAAAGCGTGCGCGAGCCGGAGGTCGTCACGCAGGGTCTCGGGGCGCTGGTGGGTGTGGTGATGCAGCCACGCCGCCACATCGCGGGCAGCCGAATCCGCAGCCACATCATCAGCAGTAGCCATCACCCGTAGCTCGAGCTCGGCCAGCTGGGCTTTCGCCCGCGCGATCTCGACAAGCGCGGCGGCCTTATCTGGGGTGACCATGAACGTGGGGTTCGCGTCCGCGACCTCATCGAGGGCGTCGGTGATCGCGACCACCGCTGCCAGCACAGGATGTTGTGGCTGCTGCAGTGTGGTCATCACGGTCACCTCCCGACGTACGAACTCAAAGGGCTTCCTGCAGATTGCAGAATCCCTGCTTGGTTCGCTGGTCCCGGAGGCCCGTCAAGTACGGGCTATTACTTACCCTCGCAGCTCAGCGCTCACGCCCCTGGATCCCCTGGAATACCCCACGCCCGTTGTCTCCGGGGCTGAGAGGCACGCC
>NZ_JBEXSD010000036.1:0-57537 GCF_040613495.1 Nocardioides sp. NPDC006273
CGCCGCGGGGGCTGGTCCTGCCCGAACCCCGCGCCGAGTCGGCTCGTCCTGACCGAGTTCCGCCGAGTCGGCTCGTCTTAACGCGCCGACTCGGCGCTGCTCCGTGTCAGTTTGAGCCGACTCGGCGCTGCGCTGTGTCAGTTTGAGCCGACTCGGCGGGCTAGACGGACTCGGCCTCGGCGAGCTCGCGCTTCCACTCGCGGAAGGTCTCCTCGGTGCGACCGCGGCGCCAGTAGCCGGAGATGGAGACGTCGGCCTTCGGGACGCCCCGCTCCTTGAGGAGGTAGGGGCGGATGCCGTGCATGGTGACGGCCGCCTCGCCGTGGACGAAGGCGTGGACGCGGCCGTCGAGCCACTTCAGGTCGCGGACGGCGGTGAGGAGGAGCTGCTCGTGACCCTCGGCGTCCTGCGCCGCGTGGTGGGTGTGGTCGCCGGTGACCAGCCAGGTCACCTCCACGCCCTCGGGGTGGTCGAGCGGCTGCTCATGGTCCGGTGCGGGGATGTCGAGGACGGCGTATCCGCGGGCGTCGGCCGGGAGAGCGGCCAGAGCGGCGCGGATGGCGGGCAGGGCGGTCTCGTCGCCGGCGAGCAGGTGCCAGTCGGCCTCCGGGTCGGGCGCGTAGGCGCCGCCGGGGCCGAGGGCCACGAGGGTGTCACCGGGCTCGGCCGCGACGGCCCAGGGACCGGCGTACCCCTCGGTGCCGTGGACGACGAAGTCGATGTCGAGGGTGCCGTCCTCGACCGACGGGTTGAGAGCGGTGTAGGTGCGCACCACGGGGGTGTCGTCGGCCGAGCCGGGCTCGCCAGGGATGGCCAGCTTCACGTAGCGGTCGGTGAAGACGCTCGCCGAGAAGGCGCTCAGGTCCTCCGAGCGGAAACTCACCCGGATCATCGTCGGGCTCAGCTGCTCGGTGGCGGTGACGACGAGGACGGTCTCGGGCTTCGCGGGTCGGCTCATGTAGGCAAACCTAACTCGCCTCCAAACCGGCCTCGGTCAACCCGCCGACCGGGTGGAGTGCACGGACCGAGGCTGGGTCGACTCGTTCGGCTCCTCGGACGAGTCGAAAGTGGGGGCGACGGGAGCGGCGAGGGGTCGCTGAGGCCTGTTGACCAGCGACACGCTCGGCTCCAGAACCCGCAGCAGCGTCTCGACATGGCCACGCGCCTCGGTCACCAGCCGGCGCGCCTCGCGCGGCGACCGTCTCCGCAGGTCGAGAAGGTCGTCGTCGGCCGGCCGCCGGATCCGCCGCCGGGTCCGTTGCAGCGGCGCGAGCTGGACCAGCGCACGCAGCCGGGCTGCCGCATCCGCTTCCGAACCCGTGGGGCCGCCCAGGGCCGCGCGTCCCAGCAGATCGCTGAGCGCGGCGAGCTCGACGAGCGTGAACGTCCGCTTGACCGCCGGGGGCACCAGCCGCGCGACGTCGCTGCGATGGGACCGCTCGGCGGTGATGATCAGGTCGGCACGCTCGATGTCGGCGACGTCGAGACGGTAAGCCTGATGCCTGGTCAGCCGGGTGCCGGCGAGAGCCACCTCGGAGGCGATCATCGAGTCCATGTCGTAGCCCTCGAGCGCTTCGCTGCCGGCCGAGATCACCGTGATGCCGTGCCGGGCGAGCCCGCCGATCTGGCCGACGCCCTCACGGAGCATCGCCTCGATCGCCGGGGATCGTCGTATGTTCCCGGTGCAGACGACCAGGATCGTCGCGGAGTCCATCCTGCCTACCTTCGAACAGTTGCCTGACGATTCTCGAGCGTGAATCGCACATCCACGCAGCGGACCCCCCGAACGTGACGAACAGACATTACGCAGCCAGCGTACGGCTCCAGAAACCAACGGCAGATCAATCCCCCATTTGGGGGAACGGGGCGGCCGCTCGGCCACGTCGTCCCCAAATCGGGTGAGGATGTGCGATGGCCCCGTGGACCTGCCCTGAGGGCGGATGAGCCACGGACGAACAGCCTGGCAAAGACATCGGACGGAGTGACCTGGTGGACCTGCGCGACTACGTCGCAGCCCTGCGAAAGCGTTGGTACATCGTCGCTGCGCTCGCGATCATCGGCGCCAGCGCGGCCTTCGCGCAGGCGCACGCGACCCCCCCGCAGTACCGCGCCCAGAGCACCGTCTTCGTCTCTATCGCGCGCGGCGCGACGACCCAGGAGCTGGTCCAGGGCTCGACGTTCACCCAGGACATCGTCCAGTCCTACGCCAAGCTGGCCACGATGCCGGTGGTCCTCGACCAGGTCATCTACGACCTCGACCTGGACACGACCTCGAAGGCACTGGCCGAGACGGTCACCGCTGAGAACCCGCTCGACACCGTGATCATCGAGATCGACGCGGTGGCCACGACCAGTAGGGGCGCCTCCGACCTGTCCAACGCGGTCGCCGACGAGCTCACCACCACGATCACCAACCTCTCCCCCAGCTCCAACAAGAAGTCCGCGGTCGAGGTGACCGTGGTCGCCCGGGCCGACCCGCCCGAAGAGGCGTTCGCACCGCGTACGCGGCTGGCCGCTCTGGTCGGCTTCACCGGTGGCTTCGGCCTCGGTGTCGCGATCGCCGTGGTCCGAGCCCTTCTGGACACGCGGGTCAGGACCGCTGCCGAGCTCGAGCAGCTCACCGACGTGGGGCTCCTGGGGGCGATCCCCCGGCGCCGGGGCCAGCGGCGCTCCCGCGGTGCGATCACCGCGATCGATCCGCACAACGTCGCCTCGGAGGCCTATCGAAGACTGCAGACCAACCTGCAGTTCCTCGATGCCTCCTCGCGGGTCCGATCCATGGTCGTGACCTCCTCGATCGGTGGTGAGGGCAAGTCGACGACATCGATCAACCTGGCGCTGGCGATCGCCGAGCAGGGCCAGCGCGTGCTGCTCGTCGACGCCGACATGCGCCGACCGGCGGTCGCCGACTACTGCGGCCTGGAGGGCGCGGCCGGGCTGACGACGGTGCTGATCGGGAAGGTCCAGCTCGACGACGTCATCCAGGTCTGGGGCGACGCGAACCTGCACGTGCTCACCATGGGCGAGATCCCGCCCAACCCCGCCCAGCTGATCGGCTCGCCCCGGATGGCCGCCCTGCTGGAGGAGGCGCGCGCCAGCTACGACGTGGTCATCCTCGACTCCCCGCCGCTGCTTCCGGTCGCCGACGGCGCGATCCTGTCGCGGTTGACCGACGGCGCACTGGTGGTCGCCAACTGCCGTGCGATCCACCGCCCGCAGGTGCTCGAGGCCATCGACAGCCTCGAGGCCGTCGACGCCCGCTGCCTCGGCATCGTCGCCAACCAGGTTCGCGACACCGCCGCGCACACCTACTACGGCCAGCCGGAGCAGAACTGGTTCGCCCGTCTCCTCGCCGGCCTCGTACGCCACCGGGAACCGCGCCAGCAGGGCTACCCCGCCGCCGGGAGCTGACCGTGGCGGTCGCGACCGCGGTGCGCTCGCCGCGCACCGAGCGCACCTCGCGCAACCGACGCACCCAGCACGCCGAACGGACCGGCTGGGAGGTGCTGGCCGCGCTGCTGGCGGGAGCGGCGGCGTTCCTCGCGGGGACCGACTTCAACCTCGCCAGAGGGCTGACGGTCGGCGGGCTGATCGGCGCGGCCCTGGCACCTGTCTGGATCCGGGAGGCGAGCCGCTATCGCGGGGCCGTGCTGGGCGGCGTACTGCTGCTCGCCTGTTTCATCTCCGCGATCGCGCTCAACACCTGGCGTTCGGCGACGCATCCGCCGACCGAGGCCAGTGTGCTCATCGAGCTGCTGCCGGTCTTCTCCGCCGCGATGAGCGCCGGGGCGCTGTTGTGGGGCCAACGGGTGCTCTCACCAGGGGCCGTGGTGTGTCTCTACGCAGTCGGCGCGTTCACCACCGCCCCGATGGGCTCTCGGTTCACCGAGGAACCGTGGCGGTTCGGGTTCGCGATGCCCTCGACGATGCTGCTGCTGGGAGCCTGCCTGCTCATCCCCCGGCGCCCCCGCAAGCAGGTCGCCGCTGAGCTCGTCGTCCTCGGCCTGCTGACCGCGGTCACCGCGCTCTCGGGTGCTCGCTCGATGAGCGCGTTCTTGATCATGACCGCGGTGCTGCTGGTGTGGCAGCACCGACCAGCGACGGCGAAGAAGTCGACCTCCGTGCTGCTCTCCCTGGTGCTGGTCGGCGGCCTCGGGCTCGGGATCTACCGGGCGCTCGAGGGGGCTGCCCTGGAGGGCTACCTAGGCCAGTCTGCGCAGGAGCGCACCGAGCTGCAGGTGCAGACAGCGGGATCGCTCATCCTCGGCGGGCGACCGGAGATCGGGGCCACGGTCGCCCTCATGCTCCACGAGCCGCTCGGCTACGGTGCCGGCATCATGGCCACCGCGACCGACATGCAGGCCGCCAAACAGGGCATGTCGGCGCTCGGTTATGACCCGGACAACGGCTACGTCGAGCACTACATGTTCGGCACCCGGATCGAGGTCCACTCGCTGATCGGCGACCTGTGGATCTGGTTCGGTCTCGCCGGGCTGGTGATGTCTGGGTGGCTGCTGTGGCTCGCCACCGGCTATCTCGGCCGCAGCCTGGCCCACCGCACCGGCACCGCCCTCGGCATCTTCCTCGCCCTGCAGCTTGGCTGGAACCTCTTCTTCGGGCCGATCATCAGCTCGCTGCCGACGCTCGCGCTGGCGCTCGGGGTGTTCCTGCTGCAGCGCAAGGAGGTGGCTGCCGAGCCGTCCCCGCCGCAACAGAAGCAGCGGCCGCCACGGCGACGACAGGGGCGCCGCGACCGGCGAGCTCGCCAGCGCTACCTGGCCGGAGGTCCGCAGCGTGCGTGAAGGCTGGATCGACTCCGCGCGCGGCCTGGCGATCATCCTGGTGGTGCTCTTCCATGCCGTGATCAACCTCGACCTGGTCGGGCTCGCCGGCCCCTGGTCGCGGCTGGCCTACACCCTCGACACCTTCCGGATGCCGCTGTTCTTCTTCCTCTCCGGCCTCCTCGCGCCCTCCCTGCTCGCCCGACCTCTGCGGGTCGTGTTGCGCACCCGGTGCCTGAACCTGATCTACCTCTACGTCCTTTGGTGCCTGCTCCTCGGCATCTTCCGCGCGCTCCTGCCGCATCCCCCGCCCGAGACGTTCGCCTCAATCGCCCAGGTGCTGATCGAGCCCAACGTCTACCTCTGGTTCCTCTACACCCTGTGCCTGTTCACGCTCGCCGGCTGGCTGACCCGGCGGCTGCCGGCGTGGCTCGTCATCGGCACAGCGCTGATCTGCTCCGCAGTCTTCGCCGCTGGTCTCGTCTCCACCGGCGACGTCCCCTGGGACAAGACGTTCCGCTACTGGTTCTTCTTCGTGCTGGCCTCCCGCGCCGCACCTGCGGTGCGCTCGGCTGTGCCACGGATGCGGCCGGTTCACGTGGTCGGGGCCGGCCTGGCGTACGTCTTGGTTCTGGGGTTCTTCCTCTACGTCGCCGACGACCGGATCATCTTCGTACGTCCGATGCTGGGCCTGCTCGCGGTCGCGGCAGGCTGCGGGCTCGGGGTGATGATCGCCCGGGTCCCGGCGTTCGATTTCGTACGCCACCTCGGCACCCGCACCCTCCCGATCTACGTCGTCCACGCCTTCCCGATCACCGCCGCCGCGGCCCTGCTCACCGGGCGCGACATCGACTGGCCGCCGGGCGCCGGACTGGTGGCCATGCCCCTGCTGACCATCACGGCGATCCTGCTCGCCCTGGGTCTGGACCGGCTGATCACCGGCAGAATCCGCGGCATCTTCGACTTTCCGATCGCGCGCTGGACCGCCAAGCGTCCGACGGGCGGAGGTCAGCGCCCGTACTCGGTCACATAGGAGCCCCAGGCGCCCCGGAGCATGCCCAGGCCGCGCAGCATGGTGCGGGTGCCTCGGGCGTGGTGGGCCGACGAGCCGGTGAGGCGGCCGAGGACGATGCGGGCCGATCCGCCCAGGAGGCGGACGAGGCCGCGGGCGGTGGCACGCAATCGCGCCATCGGACGCCGGCCCCGGGGTGCGAGGTAGACCTGCACCCGGGAGTCGGAGTTGCCGATCCGGGAGGCGCGGGCGCGCACCCACTCGCGGGTCGAACGGTCGGTGGGGACCAGGTCATGGACGGGAGCCTCGTCGCACCACACGATCCGGCCGCCGCCTGCGGAGAGGGTGCGGGTGAAGACCGTGTCGGAGCCGCCGGAGAGACCGAAGCCGAGATCGAAGCGGAGCGAGCCGACCTGGCGCATGTCGAGGAGAAGGTTGTTGGTCGCGGCGGTGGTGACGACCGTGCCGGTGGCGTGCCGCAGTCGTACGAAGAAGCCACCCGCGGTGATCCACGGGTCCGGTTCGGCGGCGAAGGTGGAGACCACCGGACCGACGACGCCAGCCGCACCTGTCTCCTGCCAGCAGGTGAGCAGGGTCGGCAGCCACCTCTGCGACGGTTGCTCGTCGTCGTCGATGAAGACGACGACGGCGTCCGGTCCGGCCTCTGCCAGCGCCCGGTTCCGCGCGGCGGCGATCCCTGGGGTGGGCTCATGGGCGTAGACGACGCGGGTATCGCCGTCTGCCGCCTGGGCCACCGCCGCCGCGGCGCTCGGCTGCTCGTCGTTGTCGACCACGAGCATCCGAGCGCCGGGAACCAGATCGAGCTGGGTCCGGAGCATGCCGATCGCCTCGGCCAGCCCCTCAGGCCGCCGATAGGTGAGCATGCAGACCCAGACCGGCTGGGTCATCGGGAAGGAGTCACTTGATCGTGACCGTCACCCAGTCGGAGCGCGAGACGTTGCCGAGCGGGTCCACGGCCTCGATCTTGTACTTCTGCGCCGAGCGGCTGGCGCGACCGGTGTCGGTGAAGGTCATCGCGGCGTGCTTCCAGAACGGGGCCGTGACCTTGACGGTCTTGATCGGCGTGGAGGTCATCGAGCCTCGGTAGAGCTTGTACGTGACGGTCGCGTTGTCCTTGTCGGGGTTGCCGGGCCACTTCAGCGTGGCCTTGCCCGCGGAGGGCGAGGTGCCGGTCAGCGCCCACTTGGCGCCCTTCAGCGTCGGACCGATCTTGTTGGGAGCGATGTCCTTGACGGCGAACCGCACCAGACCCTGCTGGGCGACGCCGTTGACCTTCAGGAACTCACCGCCGTACAGCACGTACTTGGCGTTGGCCGTCACCGTCCAGGTCGACTGCTTGGCGCTGGTGAAGGTGCCGTTGGTCCACTTCGGGTACCACTCCAGGAACTGCGGGCGCGGGGTGCCGGGGTGGTCGGGGTAGTTGTACTTGGTGTCGGCGGTGTTGGTGCCGCGTACGTCCTGGGTGGTGGCGGTGGCGTGGTACCACGCCCGCGGCTTGGTCTCCGGGAAGCCGGCGGAGGTGTCGCAGCCGTGCTTGTGGCTGGCCTGGTAGACCACGTCGGTGGTGGGCCAGACGGCGTAGGTGTCACCGTGGCAGTCCTCGAGCCAGGTCAGCTTGCCGGTGGCCCAACTGGCCTTGAAGGATCCCTCGAGGTTGCCGCCGCTGCCGTAGTGGTAGCCGGTGCCGTAGAAGCTGGTGCCGTCGGACTCCAGCGACAGGATCGCCGAGTTGGCACCGCCGTTGCGGACCTCGGAGTTGACGGGCAGCGCCAGCGACTTGCCCGAGGAGACCTCGATCCGGGCCAGGCCGTAGCCCGGGTTGGCGGAGCCGTTCGCGCTGGTGAACGCCCCACCGATCACGATCTTGGTGCCGTCGGAGGAGACCGCGATGTCGTTGACGTTGCCGCCGGCGAGCTTCGGGTTCATCGGCAGCAGGCCCGTGCCGGTGTCGCTGGGCTTGACCGCCGCCACCTTCGTACGCGCGATCTTGTCGGCCGAGGTGAACACCCCGCCGTAGAAGACAGCGGTCGAGGTGGCCGCGACCGCGTTGGTGGTCGAGTTGAAGATCGGCCGGAAGCTCGTGGCCTTGCCGGTGGCGAGGTTGATCGCCGCGCCGCGGTAGCGATTCACGCCGTCGACCTGGGTGAAGCTGCCGGCGACGTAGAGCAGCTTCTTGTCGGGCGAGAGCGCCAGGTCCTTGACCTGGCCGTTGAACTTCGGCGCGAAGCCGGTGACCAACTTTCCGGTCGAGAGCCGGTAGGCCAACATGTGGGAGCGCGCCGACTCGCTGGTGCCGGCCGCGGCGCCCGCGGGACGAGCGGAGGTGAAGTTGCCGCCCACGTAGACGATGTCCCCGACGATCACCTGCTTCCAGGCGACCCCGTTGATCTGCACGGTCGGGAGTACGTCGGCAGAGACCGTCCTCGGCAGGTCTGTATCGGCCGGAGCGGTGTCCGCGGATGCGGAGGTCGTCGCCAGGGTCAGGCTCGTGGCCAGGAGCGCCAAGACAGCGAGGATCGGCTTCATCACATCTCTCATCGTGGGGACGGTTATCGCTGGGGGCGGCCCTTGAAGACCACCACGTCGGCGCCGTTGCCCAGATCGAGCTCGACGCGTACGGGGCGGGCTTCCTCGGGAATCTGGAAGACGTAGACGCCCTTGGCGGATTCGCCGTCCGCGACCGAGGCCGGGAACGGCACCTCGCCGTCGGAGGCGACGCTCACCGCCGGGGTGCGCTCAGGCCCGTAGTAGGCGTTGACCACACCGAGCGCCAGGTCGAGCTTCTTCCCGGTCTGGTTCTTCACCTTCACGGTGATCGCGAGCGCCGGACCGCCGATCTCGCCGGGAAGGCTTGCCGTGGCTTGAACGGAGTCGATCCTCGCCAGTCGTGCCGTCACGCCGGGGGCCGTCGTCGCCTCGGCCTTCAGGCCGAGCGCGCGGTTGCCGTCCGTCGGCTTCCCCGGTTCGGCGCTCGCCGAGTCGGGCGCCCGTGCAGGTTCCTCCTCCGACGGGGTCGTCGTCGGGGTGGGTTCGGCGGCCACCGTCGAGTCCGGCTCGGAGCTGGCCGGGGCGGACGGGTCGCGGACGATCAGGGCGACCGCGACACTCACCAGGACGACGGCCACGACGGCTGCCGCGACGTACATCCTCGAGCGCGGGACTTGACTGAGCATGGGGGAACTTCCGCGGGCAGGGTGGGACAAGACGATGGATCAAAGACGTCGCATTGTGGCCCAAGCCGACCGCCCGCGGGCGCGTCCGCAACACACACTCCCCAAGATCGGGTACGTGATGGCCGACGGCTACGGCTCGACCACCGACAGATCGTCGTAGCTCACCTCGACCGGCGTCGCGCCGATCGACGAGGAGCCGTAGCCGCGCACCATCACTCCCCCGGGGAGTTGGTTGGCCAGGGTCGAGTCGGAGAGCTCGTACGTCCATCCCGACGGCTCCGTGGAGCCGACCGGCCACACCTTGGTGCGCACGGTCGACGGCGTGGCGCCGGTGACCTGGAGGCGGACCATCAGCCGGTCGCCGGGCGCAACGCTCAGGCCCGAGACGACGTTGGCGCCGACGACGGGGGTGCCGCTGCGTACGAGGTGGACGCCGACGGTGCCGTCCGGGTTGAACCGGAGCCGAGAGGCGTAGTGGTCGGAGCCGGAGACCCGGGCACCGAGGATCGACCAGACGAAGCCCGCGTCCGGGAGCCGAGAGACTCCGACGCTGACGGTGGCGTCCACGTCGCCCGCCGAGATCTCCTCGAGCCGGGACTCGGTGGTGCCGCCGGGGGTGCTCGCGTGCCGGCCACGGCCCTCGGAGACCGAGAAGTTGCCGGCGACGCCGGTGCTGCGCGTCCAGGTGCCACCGGCGTCGGCGGTGCCCCAGCCGCTCGTCTCGGCGCGCTCGAACGTGTCTTCGGCGACGGTGCCCTCGGCAGGAGGCGCCGGCTCACCGGTGACGTCGACGGTGACCCATTCGGTGAGCGCCTGGTTGCCGAAGGCGTCCTCGGCGACGACCCGGTAGCGCTGGGTGGAGCCCGGCGGCGCCTCGGAGTCGAGGAAGCTCTGCGTGGTCTGCTTCCAGAACGCCGCGGTAACGGCCTTTGTGTGGATCGGCGCGACGTCGGTCGAGCCGCGGTAGACCTTGTAGGTCACGGTCGCGTTGTCCTGATCGGCGTTGCCGGGCCAGCTCAGCTTGACCTGGCCGTCGGCGGGCGAGGTCGCGGTGAGCCCGAAGTCCGCGCCGGACAGGGCCGGACCGACCTCGTTGGGAGCGATCGTGTTGACCGCGAAGCGCACAAGACCCTGCTGGGCGACCCCGTCGACCTCGAGGAACTCGCCGCCGTAGACGACGTAGTCGTCGTTGGCGGTCACCGTCCAGGGCGCCTGGTTGGCGCCGGTGAAGGTGCCGGGGGTCCACTTCGGGTACCACTCCAGGAACTCCGGGCGCGGGGTGCCGGGGTGGTCGGGGTAGCCGTACTTGTCGTCGGCGACGTTGGTGCCGCGTACATCCTGGGTGACCGCGGTGGAGTGCTGGTAGCTGCGCGGCTTCGTCTCCGGGAAGCCGCCGGAGGTGTCGCAGCCGTGCTTGTGGCTGGCTTGGTAGACGACATCAGAGGTCGGCCAGACGGAGTAGGTGTCCCCGTGGCAGTCCTCGATCCAGGTCAGCTGGCCGGTGGCCCAGTCGGCCTTGAAGGAGCCCTCGACGTTGCCGGCCTTGCCGTAGTGATAGCCGCTGCCGTAGAAGCTGGTGCTGTCGCTCTCCAGGGACAGGATCGCGGAGTTCGTGCCGGCGTTGCGCACCTCCGAGTTGACCGGGAGCGACATCGAGGCGCCGGTCGCGACCTTGATCCGGGCCAGGCCGTAGCCCGGGTTGGAGGAGCCGTTGACGCTGGTGAAGTTGCCGGCGATCACGATGTCGGCGCCGTCGGGCGAGACCACGATGTCCTGCAGCGACCCGTTGGAGACGGTCGGGTTCATCGGCAGCAGCTGGGTGCCGGTGTCGCTGGGGCGGACCGCGGCCACCTTCGTACGTGCGGTGTTGTCGGCGGAGGTGAAAGCACCGCCGTAGAAGACCGCATCCGCGGTCGCCGCGACCGCGTTGGTGGTCGAGTTGAAGATCGGCCGGAAGCTGGTCAGCGCGCCGGTGGCGAGATTGATCGCCGCGCCGCGGTAGCGGTTGACGCCGTCGACATTGGTGAAGCTGCCGGCGAGGTAGAGCAGGGACTTGTCGGGCGAGAGCGCCATGTCCTTGACCTGGCCGTTGACGCTCGGCGCGAAGCCCGGGATCAGCTCGCCGGTCGAGAGCCGGTAGGCCAGCAGGTTCGACCGCGGCGTCTCATCGGTGCCCGCCGCGGCGCCCGCCGGACGAGCCGAGCTAAAGTTGCCCCCGACATAGACGGTGTCGCCGACGATCACCTGCTTCCAGGCGACCCCGTCGATCTGCACGGTCGGAAGTACGTCGGCCGAGACCGTCTCCGGTAGCTCGGGGTCGACCGGAGCCGTGTCCGCCGTCGCCCCTCCCTGCATGGCGAGGCTGCCCGCCCCGAGAACAGCAGCGACCACCCCGGCCGCCAGCAGACGCCACTTGGTCCCACCGGGCTTGCCCTGAATCCGCGTCATCATCCATCCCTGTACAAAGGCAGCCAGCTCCGGCTGCGACACGCCAGTGTCGAGGACACCCGCGGTCATCCGCCCGTCGATCACACCGCCGTTCCCCTGAATCGGGTATGTATTGGACCCAGAGGCCCCATCCGCGCAAGCTGCGTGGTGCAGACTCCGACATCCGTTGGCCACACAGTCCCAGGAAGGCGTCCGTCTTTGACTGTCTCGCCCGGCCCGTCCCGAATCCTGCTCCTCGGCATCTCCACGGTCGCTACGGCGATCGCGCTGGGTTCGACCTACGCGCTGACCTCAGATCCCGCCCCGGAGAGCGCGCCGCGTGCGGAGAGGAACTACGGCGAACTGCCGCCCGACAACTTCGGCGGACCGGTGACGTCGTCGCCGTCGGCACCGGCCTCGGCCTCTCCATCGGCCTCCTCCACACGCATCCCCAGCCCGACCGCGAACCCGTCCGCTAGGCCGACGAAGAAGCAGCGACCTTCGGACTCGGCCGAGCCGCCCAGCTCCGGCGACCGCCCGGGGTCACCCGAGCAGGAGCCGGTGGAGGCCGACCCGCTGGCGTCGCCGCCGCCAGGCAACCCAGGACAGCAGGGCCCGGAGCCGGATCGCACCGGCGTACCTCCGAAGAAGAAGCTGCGCGTCCACCGTGGCGACTTGGTCATCCGGACCGCGGGGAAGGTGGTCGACGGGCTGGAGGTGCACGGCCGGGTGAGCGTCGAGGCGCCGAACGTGACGATCCGCAACACCAAGGTGATCGTGCCGACCGGCTCCGAGACCGCGGGGATCTCCAACAACAACGACAGCGGTCGCGGGATGCTGGTGCGCAACGTCGAGGTGCGGGCCGCGAGCGCCGCTCCCGGCGTCAACGGCGTGGTCGGCCATGACTTCACGCTGGAGAGCTCCGAGATCCACCACGTCACCGACCAGGTCCACATCACCGGCAGCAACGTGACGGTGCGCGACAACTGGTTTCACGACAACTACCACTTCGAGAGCGACCCCTACCAGGACGGCGGCGCCTCCCACGACGACTCGATCCAGATCATCGGCGGCGGCAACATCACGATCGCGGGCAACCGGTTCACCGGCGCCTACAACGCCGGTGTGCAGATCACCCAGAGCATCCGCGACGTCGACGGGGTCACGATCCGTGACAACCTTCTCGGCGGAGGCGGCTGCACCGTCAACATCGCCGAG
The DNA here is from genome assembly GCF_040613495.1 of Nocardioides sp. NPDC006273. Classification (NCBI taxonomy): domain Bacteria; kingdom Bacillati; phylum Actinomycetota; class Actinomycetes; order Propionibacteriales; family Nocardioidaceae; genus Nocardioides; species Nocardioides sp. NPDC006273. Next base: position 12,633 of record NZ_JBEXSD010000036.1, read on the forward strand.
AAGGGCCGAGGCCCGGTCGACGGACTGGTGATCCGCGACAACCGCTTCCTCAGCGACCAGCGCATCGACGGCTGCGCGATCATCCGCCCCTCCTCGACGAAGGTCAGCCACTCCGGAAACGTCTGGGACGACACCGGGCGTCCGGTCACCCTCAGCCGCGGCTGATCTTCTGGGACAGCGCGCCCCGCACCGTCACCACCAGCGACATCACGTCGCGGCGTACCGGAGGGACGATCAGCAGAAGCGCGTACGCCGCGGCCCCGGCCACCGCGCAGACCGGCACCGTGACCGCGGGGTGCTGTCCGTGGAGCGCCTGAGCGGTGGCGTACGCCGCGGCGGCGACCGCCCCGGCGACCAGCAGGATCCGGGCGGCACCGAGGTAGAGCGGGCCCACTCGGAGCTGGGTGCGGCGGGAGATCCACCACAGCGACAGCGGCCACTCCAGCAGGTGGGCGGTCGCGTAGCCGACCGCGACGCCGGTGATCCCGTACTGCACCCCGATGACCACGCAGACGACCTTCAGGGCCGAGGCGACCAGGGTGTAGTGGCGCAGCTCCGTGGTCAGCCCGTGGGCGAGATAGACCCAGTAGCCGACGTAGGCCAGTGTCTGGAAGAGGCCGGCGCAGGCGAGCAGGGCGACGATGGCGGCGACGTCCCAGCCTGGGCCGAGCATGAGCGCGCAGATCGGAGCCGCAGCGCCGGCAACCAGCCCGAGCCCGGCACCGAGGCTGTAGCCGAGCGCGACCTGGCCGCGCTGCACGAAGCGCTGGGTCAGCGCGGGGTTGTCGCGGATTCGGCTCAGCACCGGCAGTGCCACCGTCGTGGTGGGGCCGCGCAGCTGGCCGAGTGGGGTCATCAGCAGCTGCCAGGCGCGGTTGTAGGTGCCGAGCTGTTCGGCTCCGAGGCGGGTGCCGATGAGCACCGAGTCGATGTTGCTGGCGGCATAGTTGATCAGCTGGGTGCCCGCCAGCGACCAGCCGAAACGCAGGAAGCCGCCCATCTCGACGCCGCGCCGTGGGCGGCCGGGAAGCCAGCCAGCGAAAGCGCCGGTGATCGCCAGCGCGACGGCGCTCTGGACGAGCTGCTGAACGGCCAGCGCCCAGTAGCCGGCGCCGTTGGCCGCCGCGCACGCCGCGACCGCAAGAGCCAGCAACGGCGCCGCGACCCCGGCGACGGCGAGCCGCGTGAAGCGCATCCGACGGGTCAGGTCGGCGCGATACTGCGCGGCCATGCCGTTGAGCACGAACATCCCAGCCATCGCCACGGTCAGCATGGTGAGCGCCGGCTCTCCGTAGAGCGCGGCGATCAGCGGCGCGGCGGCGATCGCCAGGAGCGCCAGGGCTAGGCCCAGGCCTGAGTTGAGCCACCACAGGTTCGTCTGCTGCTCTCGGCTGAGCTCCTTGGCCTGGATCGCGGCCGTCGAGAGCCCGAGGTCACGGAAGATCTCCGCGACCGCGACGACCGCCAGCACCATCGCGACCAGGCCGTAGTCGCGCGGGCCGAGCATCCGGGACAGCACCACGACCGAGGCGATCTGGACCAGGATGCGTACGCCCTGGCCGCCGAGCACCACCATCCCTCCTCGAGCAGCGCTCCTACCCAGGCTCAATCGAGGACCTCGGCAGCGATCTCGTCCTGATAGCGCTGGACGCCGAAGCGCTCCTCGGCGTCCTTGCGCCCGGCGGTGGCGAGCCCGGCCGCCAGGGCGGGGTCCGCAGCGAGCCGCTGGATCGCCTCGGCCAGGTCCCCGGCGTCACCAGGGATGACCAGCAGCCCGGTCTCGCCGTCGCGCACGATCTCGGCCAGCCCCTGCACTCGGCTCGCGACCAACGGCCGCTCGGCGAGCAGCGCCTCGACCGCGACGTTGCCGAAGGGCTCGACGCGGGAGGGCACCAGCACCACGTCGGCCTGCTCGAGCTCGCCGGCCGGCTCGGTGACGTAGCCCAGGAACTCGACGCTACCGGCCAGGTCGGCCTCGGCAGCGCGGTCGCGGAGCTCCTGCTCGAACCACTCGTAGCCCGCGAACACCGAACCGCACACGCGCAGCCGCGCATCGATCCCTTGTCGGCGCACCTCGGCGAGCGCTTCGAGGGCCACGTCGGTCCCCTTGCGCGGCGAGAGCCGCCCGACCAGCACCAGTCGCAGCGGTCCGTCGGGGGTCCGGGCGCGGGCTGCGGCGGCGGACTCCGGCCCGGGAACGCCGTTGTAGACGACAGTCGTACGCCGCTCCAGCACCGGCAGCGTGCGCACGAGCACGTCGCGCGAGGCCCGCGAGTTGGCCACCACGCGGGTGGCCAGAACGAGCGGAGCGGTCAGGGCGAGGCGTACGGGCTTGGGCTGGTCGTCCTCGGCCTCGTGCACGTGGCAGACCACGGGAACGCGCGCGGCGCGAGCGACGAGGATCCACCACGGGATCGTCACGGTGTTGACCAGCATCCGGCTCGGCCGGGCCCGGCGCCACAGCCGCGCCGCTCGCACCCAGAAGACCATCAGCGCCGCGGCCAGCCGGACGAGGCCGGCAGGGCTGAGGTAGGCCTTGCGCAGCACCGGGAACGCCATCACCTCGACGCTCGCGCCGGCGGCCTCGAGCAGCGGGAGGAGCGGTCCGTGCTCGGGTACGACGACGGTGACCCGCTGCCCGGCCTGGTGCAGCCCACGCACCGTCTCGACCAGCTGAAGATCGGAGCCGTAGACGTCCGGCGACGGGTGGGCGACCAACAAACGCATGATGGGGCCACGGTATGACACCGCACGGGCCCGGGCCGAAAGTCCCAGCGAAGTCCTCCCCAGATCTGGGGATCGGGCGACCCGGGCATCCTCGGGGCGATCGCGGCTCGACTAGGGTCCCGGTGTCCTCCCCTACGTATGAGCGAAGCAGGCAACGAGCATGGCCGCGACCGGCGCCCAACGCGCCCCAGGCGGGTTCCGCACACATCTGGAGGCGCTGGGGCGGGCGCAGAAGCCGTCGCTCAACACCGCGGCCTACTCGCGGCTCGTCAACCGGCCCGCCGGCCGGGTCGTCGCCGCGGCCGCGCACACGCTCGGCCTGAGGCCCAACCAGGTCACTGCGCTGAGTGCGACGCTCTCGGCCGCCGGCCTGCTGGTGCTCGCGCTGGTCGAGCCGCGCTGGTGGACCGGGATCGTGGTCGCGGTGCTGCTGGCAGCGGGCTACGTTCTCGACTCCTCCGACGGTCAGCTCGCCCGGCTGCGTGGCGGCGGGACGCGGTCGGGTGAGTGGCTCGACCACACCATCGACTGCTTCAAGACCGCCAGCCTCCACCTGGCGGTGCTGGTGTCCTGGCACCGCTTCGGCCCGGCCACCGACGGCTGGCTGTTGGTGCCGCTGGGCTTCGAGGTGGTCGCCGTGGTGACGTACTTCGGGCTGATCCTGATGCCGACGCTGCGCCCGTCCTCCACCGTGTCCCCCGTGGCAGTCCAGGAGAACCCGCTCCGCAAGTGGGCGCTGCTGCCGATGGACTACGGAGCACAGTGCTGGATGTTCGTGCTGCTCGGCTTCGGAGCGGTCTTCCAGTGGACCTACGCCCTGGTGTTCGTCTGCAACGCCGCCGCGCTGGTCGTCGCGCTGCGCAAGTGGTGGCGCGAGCTGCGCGCGCTGGACGGGCCGTCATGAGCAACCTCTCCCGGCTTGCCGTGGTAGTGGTCAGCTATGGCGATCCAGCGCTGCTGGAGCACCACACGACCCAGGTGGCCACCGCCCTCGCGCCCGCACGGATCGTCGTGGTCGACAACCACTCGACCGATGCCAATCGGGCCGCGGTCCGGAACCTCTGCGAGCGTAAGGGCTGGACCGGAGTCTTTCCGGGCACCAACACCGGCTTCGGCGCCGGCTGCAACCTGGGCGCCGCGGCCGCGCTGGCCGAGGGCGCCGAGGTCCTGCTCTTCCTCAACCCGGACGCCACGATCGATACCGAGTCGGCCGTACGCCTCGTCGCCGCCGTGGACGCCGAGCCGCTCCTGCTCGCCGGGCCGACGGTGCTCGGCTCTGACGGCGAGGTCGCCTCCGCGGGTCTCGATCTCGACCTCGAAACCGGGACGATGCGCCCTTGGCGGCGGCGAGCCCAGCACTCCAGATCACAGCGCCCCGAGGCCGAGACGCTGCCGTGGATCACCGGCGCCTGTTTCGCGGTCACGCGCGAGCTGTGGGAGCGGGTCGGCGGCTTCGACGAGCGCTACTTTCTCTACTGGGAGGACGTCGACCTCTGTGCCCGGGTCCAAGCACTCGGCGGCCGGGTCGCGGTCATCGACGGGGCCACGGCGACCCACTCCGGCGGCGGCACCCAGCGCGCAGAGGGATCCCGCGCCAAGTCGCCCGCCTACTACTACTTCAACATCCGCAACCGGGCCCTCTTCGCCCGGACCTGGCTCAGCCAGGAGCGGCAGCAGGCCTGGCGACGCGGGGCGGTCGGGGCGGCGTACGAGATCTTGATGCGTGGCGGGCGCCGGCAGCTCCTGCACCCGGTGCGTCCGGTCTCCGCGGCCGTGCGGGGGCTGCGCGACGGGCGCCGCGACCGGCCGGTCCGGGTCCTGGAGTCGGCCCGGGAGCTGCGCGCGACGACCAACCCCTACATCGTCCAGCTCGTCCAGACCCTGGGTCGCCGCGATGACACCGAGGTCCTCCTGTTCGGCTTCGCGCGGGCCATCGCGGGCCGCTACGACGTCTTCCACGTGCACTGGCCCGAGCTGCTGATGTCGGCGCGCACACCTCTGCGCCGCCTGGCCCGCCGCCTGCTCACGACCGCGTTCGTCGCCCGGCTGACGCTGACCCGGACCCCGGTCGTACGCACCTGGCACAACCTCCTCCGCCCCGACGGCCTGAGCCGCTGGGATCACCGGCTCCTGGACTCCCTCGAGCGTCGCACCAGGCACGTCATCCGGCTCACCGACCAGACCGCTCCCCCGCTCGACGTACCGACCTCGACGATCGTCCATGCCCACTATCGCGACTGGTTCGCGCCGATGATCGAGGTCTCGACAAGCTCGGCCACCGGATCGACCACCAGCCACCCGAGACGAGTGCTCTACTTCGGCCTGATCAAGCCCTACAAGGGTGTCGAACTGCTCCTGGAGGCGGTCGCCGACAGCCCCGAGGCCGACCTGGAGGTACGCCTGATCGGCTCCCCCACCGACCCTGCTCTCGCCGACCAGGTCCGAGCCGCGGTCGCCGCCGACGCCCGGGTGAGCGCCGAGCTGAGCTACGCCGACGATGCCACCCTGGCCGCCGAGATCGCCCAGGCGGCGCTGGTGGTGCTGCCCTACCGGGCGATGCACAACTCGGGCGCGCTGCTGCTCGCGCTCTCCCTCGACACCCCGGTCCTGGCGCCCGACAACGAGGTCAACCGCCGTCTGGCCGATGAGGTCGGTGCGGGCTGGCTCCACCTCTTCGAAGGCACCCTCACCATCGAGGACCTGGAGCGTGCGTTGAAGTCCGTCGCCACCGACCCACCGTCCGGTCGACCCGATCTCTCGGCGCGGGAGTGGCCCGAGTCGGCCGCGCTGCATGCCGCCGCGTTCCGGGCGGCACTGCGGCCCTGAAGCGTTCCGGCTAACATCTCAGGCATGTCGAGTCCCAAAGCAGACAGGTCAGGGGCTGCCGGTCACACCGCCAGCCCCGTGAACCACTGAGCATTCCGCCCGCGATCTGAGCGGGCGTGTTCGACATGCTCCGGGCCGCCGGCCGTGGTGACCAGAAGACCATCTTCTGACCACTCACCTCGGAGTACTCGATGCCTTTCGCCCTCTACATGCTTGCCCTGGCGGTCTTCGTCATGGGCACCTCGGAGTTCATGCTCGCGGGCCTGCTGCCCGCGATCGCCACCGATCTCGACGTCACCGTCGGCACCGCGGGCCTTCTGACCTCCGCGTTCGCCGTAGGAATGGTCCTCGGCGCGCCGCTGATGGCTGCCTTCGCCCGCCGCTGGCCCCCGCGTACGGCGCTGCTGGTCTGCCTGCTCCTGTTCGCCGCCTGCCATGTGATCGCCGCGGTCACGCCCGTCTTCCCCGTCCTTCTCACCGCCCGCGTACTCAGTGCCCTAGCCAACGCGGGCTTCCTCGCCGTGGCACTGGCCACGGCAACCACCCTCGTGCCCGAGGACAGGAAGGGGCGCGCCCTGGCCATCCTGCTGTCCGGCACGACCATCGCCACGGTCGCCGGCGTTCCCGCAGGGGCACTGCTCGGCACCGCGGCCGGCTGGCGCACCACGTTCTGGGCCATCTCGCTGCTGTGCGTGCCCGCCGCGATCGGAATCCTGCGCGGCGTCGCGGACTCCCAGGCCCGGGCTGATGTCAGCACCGGTTCACCGAGGCTCCGCGCCGAGCTGGCCCAGCTACGCTCCCACCGCCTCCTGCTCGCGATGGCCCTCGCCGCACTGGTCAACGGCGGCACCTTCGCAGCCTTCACTTTTCTGGCACCGGTGGTGACCGAGACAGCAGGACTGGGAGAAGCCTGGGTCTCCTTGGTGCTGGTGATGTTCGGCCTCGGATCCTTCCTCGGTGTCACCGTCGCAGGACGCCTGTCGGACAACAGGCCGGGGCTGGTCCTCGCCGTCGGTGGCCCGCTGCTGCTGACAGGCTGGATCGCGCTCGCCCTGGCCGCGTCCGACCCCGTCCTTCTCGTCGTCCTGGTTCTGGTGCAGGGAATGCTGTCGTTCGGCGTCGGCAGCACCCTGATCGCCCAGGTGCTCTACGCCGCGTCCGGCGCCCCGACGATGGGCGGTTCCTACGCGACCGCTGCGCTCAACATCGGAGCCGCAGCCGGCCCCGTCCTCGGCGCACTCGGCCTCGCCACCGGAGCAGGCAACCTCGCCGCGGTATGGGTCGCGGCCGGCCTCACCGCCCTGACTCTCATGGTCATGCTCCTGTCGAAGTTTCACCGCAGGGCGGTCAGTGTGGAGACACTCGGCTGAGCGACCCGTACGCTCGCGCCTCAGCCATACCCAGGTCAGGGGGTAGGGGCTCGCAGCGGACGACCCGGTGGGTGTGCGTCGCCCAGGGCACGCCGGATCGCCTGCACCTAGTGAGGCAACTACACGACCCGAGATCTGTCCGGCACGCGAGCACCGGACTTCATGCCCTGCTGTCATGCCCGTTCGACCGTTCTCGACGGGCATCAGCTCGGGATCTACGCCCAAGGTCGGTCGAACCGGCTCGAGCGCGCGACTGTGCGCCCTCGACTGGGAGATGGCGGTGCTGTAGGTGGGCTCAGTGGCCGTGATCCTGCGCGTCAGGGGCGGCGGGTGAACCGGATGGTGCCGTCGGGCAACCGTTCGTGCGTGTAGCCGGGAGCGTGGGCGAGGCGGTGATGGTGTGGACAGAGCAGGACCCCGTCCTTCAGATTCGTCTTGCCGCCTGCTGCCCAGGGTTCTAGATGGTGGGCGTCGCACCATTCCGGGGGCATGTCACAGCCTTCGGCTTGGCAGCACTTCTGCTGGAGCCGGAGTGCTTTGCGTTGGATCGGCACGAAGAATCTGCTGGCCCGGCCCATGTCGAGGACTTCGCTGTCCCCGCCGAGGACCCAGGGGATGATGGTGGCGTTGCACGCCATCTTGCGGGCTTCGGCTGCGGTGATGGTGGTGCCGTTGGTCTCGTCGAACCCCAAGATCGCGGTGCCGAGCTCTTTGCGGAGCTCCTCGAGGGAGATGACTACGTTGATCACGGTGGCGTCCCCGCCGTGGCGGGGCAGGGCGGTCGGGTCGGTGGTCTCGATCAGGCGGGCGAAGCCCTGGCCCATCAGCCGTTCCCACGGCGGGAGCGGGGCACCCTTCTCGACGAGTCGCTGTTTGCGGGGTTGGGCCCAGGCCTCGACCTGCTTCTTGAACCGCATCCCGATCGATGTCGGGAGGACCCCGTCGAACCCGACGGTCCCATCGCCGTTGTCCCACACACGCAGCGCGGTCTTCTGCTGGGCGCGTTCTTCTTCGGCGAGGAGGGCTTTGGCTTCGGCTTCTTCGAACCGGTCGGGGTCAATCTTGGTCAGGACCCGTTTGCCGGCGGTCTGGAGTTCGTTGGCCGTGGCGAGGTCGGCGTAGTCGACCAGCAGTTTCTCGGCCAGGACCAGGTCCTCGCTCGTGGCGACGGGGTCAGCCTCGACCTTGTCGAGGGCTTTGGTGATCACGGTGGCCTTCGCCTCGGAGAGGACACCGGTCGCGAGGCCGGCAGAGACCAGCTCGTACTTCGCCACCGCATGGGCGAGCTTGATCTGCGTCCGCGCGGTGCCTTTGTCGACCAGCAGCTCGGCGCGCATCCAGGCGGAGGCGTCCTTGTCGCCGGTCTCGGCGGCGATGTCACCGGAGACAGCGAGGACCCGCAGCGTCAACGCGGCCTGTTGAGCTTGGAGCTTCTGCACCCGGGCCAGGTAGTCCTTCTTCTGGCTGGTGCGCCAGTAGGTCGGGTCCATCGCGAGGAGCTGTTCGAGGGAGGTTTCGATGGCACCAAGAGCAGATTCGAGAAGGTCGGTGGGGCCGGTGCCCCAGTGGTCGATGCTCATGGCTGTCACCTCCCTTCAATGCGTGTCGTAGTACCTCCGATTCTACCTCTTCCACACCTCCTTTGATACCTATCTGCCCAGGTCAAACACACTTTTCGCGATGAGCGAACGGCGGCGAACCTGTGGATGATAAGTGGCCCGAAGGGCCACCCCTTCCACCCCACGCGCGTCACCGTTTCGAAGCAAGATCCACGCTGCGCCACACCCGGGCCGCCGCCCCGATAGCCAGCCATGTTTTTCTCGAGATGGTCCGGTGTCCAGGACCGCGATAGCGGCCGGCGTAGCCGGCGGCCGAAGGCCGTCATCTCGACAAGCTCGATACATCGCCTTGACGCCGGTCCATGTCGAGAACATCCTCGAAGTCGGGTCGGCGGCCCAGACCGGCCTTCGGGTGGGACGTTCCCGGCAGGGAACCGTGTTGGTCTCGACACGCCTTCGCCTAGCGGCTCCGGCGGCTCGACCAGCGGGGCGACCGTGTTGGTCTCGACACGCCTTCGCCTAGCGGCTCCGGCGGCTCGACCAGCGAGGCAGGGGTCTCGACCACCGCCGAACTCGGTCCTTTACTAACCTGACAGCGTGCCCCTGCCCCCAGACTCATCCCCGACACACCCACCGGTCTGGATCGCGGTCGCGTCGTTCGTGAGCAGCTTCGACAGATTCGTGGTCAGCCCGATCCTGGTCCTGGTCGCGACGGCATTCGGCGTCTCCGTAGGACAGGCGGTGGCGATCGCCAGCGGCTACTACCTCGCGTACGGCCTGTGCCAGCCGTTGTGGGGCGCCCTGTCCGACAGGTTCGGCCGGGTCCGGCTGATGCAGTGGGCGCTCGTCGGGGCGGGGATCGCCGGCCTGGTCTCGGCGGCGGCGCCGAACCTGGTGACCCTGGTCGCGGTGCGGGTCGTGGCGGGGGCGTTCTTCGGGGCGATCGTGCCGACCTCGCTGACGTACGTCGGTGACACCGTCTCCGACACCCACCGACAGCGCGCCCTCTCGGACCTGATGGCCGCGATGGCGGTCGGCACGGCGCTGGCGGCAGCCGCGGCGGGGATCACCGGTCAGCTGCTGGGATGGCGGGTCGTGTTCGCGGTGCCGGCGGTCGTGGCCCTGGTCAGCGCCTGGGGGCTGCGCTCGCTCGCCGAGCCACCGCGAACCACCGACGGCGGAGTGGGCGCCGCGTTCCGAGCCGCGCTGAGCAACCGCTGGGTGGTCGTGGTCGGGCTGCTCGTCTTCGTCGAGGGCGGCCTCGTCCTCGGTGTCCTCACCCTCCTCGCGCCCGCCCTGCAGGCCCAGGGCATCGACGCCGCGCGAGCGGGGCTGGCGGCCGCTGCGTACGGCATCGCGGTCCTGCTCTCCTCGCAGATCCTCAAGGCGCTCACCCGGCGGATCCCCCGCTGGGCGCTGATGGCGATCGGCGGCCTCGCACTGACCCTCGGGTACGCCGTGGCGGCGATGAGCGTCTCGGTGCCCACGATCATCGGCGTCGTCGTGATGCTGGGGATCACCTGGGCCTTCCTGCACACCTCGCTGCAGACGTGGGCGACCTCGATCGTCCCCGAGGCGCGCGGCACCGTCGTGGCCTGCTTCGCCGCCTCGCTCTTCATCGGGAGCTCGATCGCCGCCGTCATCGCCGGGCCGGCCGCCGATCACAACCAGTGGCACACCCTGTTCACCGTGTGCGCCGTGACCGCGGCGGTCCTCACCGTCGCCGCCGTCCTCGCGTACCGGGCCTACACGGCCCGCGAGCCCGCTCCTCGGGCCGAGGAGGTCACGACCGACATCTAGCGTGAGTCAGCGCAGGTGGGCGCGGATGAGCGACTCGTACTTGTCGGTGATCCGGCTCCAGGTGAACTCGGCGGCGTGCCGCGCGTGGGCGTGGCCGGACAGCGATGCTGCCAGCTCGCGGTCGGACAGGAGCTGCTCCAGCGCGGAGACGATGCCGGCCTCGTCGGAGAAGTAGAGGGCGGCGTCGTCGGCCACCCAACGGTTGTAGCGGTTGTCGTGGGCGATCACCGGGTTGCCGCAGCCGAGCGCCTCGACCAGCGACGGGTTGGTGCCGCCGACCTGGTGCCCGTGGACGTAGGCCACCGAGTGGAAGCGCAGGGCCGAGACGATGTCGGTGTCGTAGATCGCGCCGAGGAAGACGACCTCGTCGCCGGCCGCCTCGAGGACGGCGCGCTGGTAGTCGTCGGTGGGGTCGTAGTCGCCCAGGACCGCCAGCTGCCGGCCCCAGCGGCGGCTGGAGAAGGCGCGGACGATCTCGAGGATGTTGTTCTCCGGCACGGGACGGGCGATCACGGTGAGATAGGAGCCCGGCTCCAGGCCGCGGTCGAACACCGCCCACTCCGGGGCGTCGACGACGCGAGGGGCGCCGTAGGCGATCGTGGTGATCTTGTCTGCGGGCACCCGGGTCGCCAGATGGCGGGCGATCTCGGGATGGTCGGCGATCAGGTGGTCACCCAGCCAGCACGCAGCCCGCTCCTGGGTCCACAGGAACGCCTTCTCCGGGCCCGACCAGCGGGCCCGCTTCCACTCGATGCCGTCCATGTTGACGATGTTGGGGACGCGGCGGGAGCGGAGCACGGCGTTGAGCGCACCGGTGTTGTAGCCGAACGTCACGCACACGCTGCCGTCTCGCGCGGCCTCGCGAGCCGCGTGTCGCACCGCGCCGACATCGAACTCGATCGTCCCGCGCGGGCCGTCGTGGGGGGCCGGCACGTGGACACGCTCGATGCCCTTCCAGGAGTCGACATGCAGCTCGGCGGAGGGTTCGTCGTCCTGGCAGTAGACGACGACCCGCCAGCCGCGGTCGACCAGGTCCAGTCCGATGTTCTCCACCGCGGTCTCGAAGCCGCCGTGGGCAGCCGGGACACCACGGGTCCCGAGCATCCGCACAATTGGGGTCACGTGGGGTTGACTCCTAGTTGGGCTAGGAGCCGACGGCCCCTATTTTCAGCACAAAGAGCCATCCAAAGGGATCCGCAGGGGCGGCGGGCGTGGAACGAGGGGCTTATACCCCAAATGGGTTACGTGACGGCAGGTCCCCGAGCCAGCACGAACTGGCGGAGCGCGTCCGGGTCGTCGAGATCGACGTACTCGAACCCCTCGACCGCCACCGCGACGTCCGCGTCCGCGCACATCGAGTCGTAGACCTGCACGTACGCCGCCGACTGTGGGGCCCAGTCGAGCACCTTCGCGGCGCGTTCCCGTGCCCGCAGGGCCAGCTCGACGCGGAGCTCGGGGTCGTCGAGCAGCGACTCGACGGCGTCGGTGAACGCGGCCACGTCCCCGGAGGGGACGAAGAGTGCGGCATCCTCGGCGGAGACCCTGGTCTCGACCAGGTCGAAGGAGACCGACGGCAAGGCGTAGGCCATGTACTCCATCGTCTTGTTCATCGTCGACACGTCGTTGAGCGGCGTCTTCAGGTCGGGACACAGGCCGACGGTCGCTGCGCTGAGGTGCTGGGCGATCAGCGCGGGCCCGGCCCGGCCGGTGAAGGTGACCACGTCATCGAGGCGCAGCTCGGTGCAGCGGCGCTCGAGCTCCTCGAGACAGTCACCGAAGCCCATCAGCACAGCGTCGACATCGCTGCGGCCGCGCCGGTGAACGAGCTCCGCCATGACCTCCAGCACCGTGTCGACGCCGTCCTGGGGCCCCATGATCCCGAGATAGACCAGAGTGTGCCGGGCACCGGCGGTGTTCTCGGACGCAGGGGCATGAGGCCGCATCGGGCGCATCGGGCGCATCACCGACGTATCCGGTCCGCTGCGGACCACGGTCACGTCCCGGGGGTCCATCCCGCCTCGGGTGATCGCGACCTTTCGGTAGGACTCGTTGGTCGAGATGACCCGGTCGGCGGTGGCGTACGTCTGCTTCTCGAGCCAGCGCAGCGCGGCCAGCTGGGCGCGGCCGGACAGGGACGTCGGCGAGCCGAACCGGGAGAGGAAGAGCTCGGGGTTGAGATCGTGCTGGTCGAAGACGAACCGGACGCCGCGCCGCTTCCAGATGCGGGCCAGCAGCCAGTAGGTGTCGGGTGGGTTGCACGCCTGCATCACGCTGAACGGGCGGTCCTGCCAGACCCTGTTGGCCAGCAGTGCGGTGCGGATCCAGCAGTAGACGAACTCGAGCAGGTAGCCGAGCACACCGCTGGCCTGCGGCGCGGGCCGGTACTTGTAGATGCGTACGCCGCCGAGCTGCTGTCGTCCCGGGTCGCCGGGGCCCTTCGGGCAGATCACACTGACCTCGTAGCCGCGCGCGACCAGCGCCTGGCACTCCAGCCAGACACGTCGGTCCAGCGGCACGGGAAGGTTCTGGACGATGATCAGCACGTGCGTCCTTGCGACGCCATGTCTCTGCTGGGCTGCGTTGACCATGGGAGAAGCGTTGTGGAGCGCGGAGACCCCCTCCCCAGGGGCACCCGGCATATCCCCGAATCCGGGGATCGTGAACGGTGGCACGGGTGCCGGGGCACCCTGCGGCTCCTAGCGTCGCCTGCTGTGAACCCGTTGGCCGAGCGCATCCGATCCGTACGCAGCCGACCCCTCTCGGAGGCCGTGATCGCGGACCGGCGCACGTCGGTTGACGCGGCCGGGCTGACCGACGCGGCCGAGGAGCTGCGGCTGGCCCTCGTCAGAGCCACCGGGACCCGGCGTCCGTTGGTCGCGGTGTCGCTGCCGCTGGGCACCGACGCGGTCGTCGCGCTCATGGCCGCGATCCTCGGTGACCTCTCCGTCTGCTTCGTGGACCCGTCGGCCTCCGAGGAGCGCCGCCGGTCCCTCCTCCAGGCGCTGCATCCCGACGTCGTGCTCGACCGGTCGGGGATCCGGACGATCGCCTCATCGTCGACGCCTGCTCAGGACGCACTGGAGGCCGGGTACGTCGCGATGTCCTCCGGCTCCACCGGCGGTGGCCCGAAGGGGGTGCTGTCGCCCTGGGCCGCGATCGACGCCTTCGTCCCGCACGGCGCGGCCGCGCTCGACCTCGACGCCTCCTCGGTGTGGGCCGAGGTCTCCCATCTCTCCTACGACCTGGCGATGACCAACCTGCTGGTCGCCCTGGCCGCCGGCTCTTCTCTCCACGTTTCGGGGTCGCTGGGCGACCGGCTGCGGCCGCTCGGTTTCTGCGCCCGCGTCGGGGCGACGCACGTACGCCTGGCTCCTCGGTTCATCGACCTCGCGGCCAATGAGCGCGGCAGTGCCTCCCCGCGAACCCTGCGGGTGTGGGGATCCGGTGGCGACCGGCTCTCCGCCGCCGACGCCCAGCGCGTCTTCGACCTCGGGGTCGCGACCGTCGTCAACACCTACGGCACCAGCGAGACGATCGGGTTCGCCAGCGCCGCCCGCTTCGAGGCCGGCGACGACCTGCCGACGGTCCGCGGCGCCCTCGGGATCGGGCACGGGTCGGTCGGTGGGTGGCGTACGTCGCTGGCCCCCGACGGGACCGGCGAGATGCTGACCATCGAGTCACCTCATCTGCCCGGCGGCTACCTCTTCGGCACCCCGAACGGAGACTTTCCACGCTGGGACGGCCCGGCGCGGGTGCTCACCGGCGACCTCGGCGCCCGGCGCGGCGAGGAGCTCTTCTGCCTCGGTCGAGCGGGCCGCCGGGTCAAACGCAGCGCGAGCTTCGTCGACCTGGACGCCCTCGACGCCGAGGTGAAGGACGCCTTCGGTCTGGCCACCTTCACCGCCGCCACTCCTGAGGGCGCGCTGGTCAGCCTCGTCGAAGGCGCCGGCAACGACCTCGACGACCTCCGCCGCCGGCTGCCTACGGTCCTTCGTCCCGACTCGGTCCCCGAGGTGCTCGTCCCCGTCGCCCAGCTTCCTCGCACCGGAAACGGCAAGATCGACCAGGCGGCAGCTCAGCTCCTCGCCGAGGGCGGGATGTTCACCGAGTTACCTCGGTGAACAGTCACTTCCTTCGCGGAACTCGGCGAAGGAAGTGGTGCCAGACCGAGTCACCTCGGTGAGCGTCACGCCACCTGCCCACCCACGTACGCGGCCAGCGACCCGACGGACTCGAAGACCTCGGCGTTGATGTCGTCCTCGTCCATCTCGAAGCCGAAGCGGTCCTCGAGGACGGTGATCAGCTCGACGAGGGCGAGCGAGTCGAGCTCGGGCAGGGAGCCGAACAGGAGCGTGGCCGCGGTCAGGGTGCCGGCGCTGTGGTCCGGCCCGATCACCTCCGTGATCGCCTCACCGACCCGGCCCAGGGTGGCTTCGGTGGTGTCGATGGTCATGGGGACTCCTTCGGGTTCAACGGGTCAGAGGGCTCAGACGAGCACTTCGAGCGGCGCCGGGTGGCTGAGGAAGGCGGTGGGGCTGGCGGTGAGGCCGTACGCCCCGGCCTGGTGGATCACGACCAGGTCGCCCACCTCGGTGCGAGGCAGGCTCACCTTGTCGCCGAGCAGGTCCAGCGGCGTACACAGGCAGCCGACGACCTGCACGGTCTCCACTGCGGCCTCCCCCTCACCGGCACCGGCACCTGTACCGGCCGCGACGACCGAGATCGGGTAGTTGCGGCGGATGACCTGGCCGAAGTTGCCCGAGGCGGCGAGCTGGTGGTGCATCCCGCCGTCGACGACGAGGAAGGTCTTGCCGCGAGAGATCTTGCGGTCGACGACTCGGGTCACATAGACACCGGCCTCGCCGACCAGGTAGCGGCCGAGCTCGATGACGACCTGCGCGGACGGCAGCGATGGACGTACGCGGGTGGCCAGGAGCTCCTCGAGGCGCGCTCCGACCATCGGGAGATCGAGAGGCTCATCCTGGGTGTAATAGGGGATGCCGAAGCCGCCACCGATGTTGAGATAGGTCATCGCCGCAGGCAGGTCATCGGAGAGCCGCAGGACGAGGTCGACCGTGCGTTCCTGCGCCGAAGCCAGGATCTCCGCGTGCAGGTTCTGGGAGCCGGAGAAGACGTGGAATCCGGCCACCTCGACGTCGCGGTCGTGCAGCGTCTTGAGCAGCATCGGCACCGTCTCGGCGTCGACCCCGAACTGCTGGGCACCACCGCCCATCCGCATCCCGGAGCCCTTGACCTCGAAGTCCGGGTTGACCCGAACGGCCACTCTCGGCCGAAGACCGAGCCGCTCGGCGGCCTGGACGAGGCGATCCGCTTCCAGCGGAGACTCGATCTCGACCAGCACTCCGGCCGCCACGGCCTGGGACAGCTCGGCGACCGACTTCCCCGGCCCAGCGAAGCTCACCGCCCCCGGAGCGGTCCCGGTGTCGAGGGCCACCCGCATCTCGGCCCCCGAGGCGACGTCGAGCGCATCGACGGCCCGGGCCAGGTGCTGCACCACGGCCGGCATCGGGTTCGCCTTGACCGCATAGCTCAGCTGCACGTCATCAGGAAGTGCCGACCGCAGCGCGGCCACCCGAGCGTCGATCGCGGCCCGGTCGTAGGCGAAGAACGGCGTCGATCCGACCCGCTCGGCAAGCATCCGGACCGGGACGTCCCCCACGTGGTCTCGACGAGCTCGGCCTGCGGTTTCAGGCGTCATCTCACCACTCCAGACATGTCAGCTCGCTGTACAGGTAGTCGACCCGAGCCGGGTCGAGGGCGTCGCTGCGCAGCATCTTCGGCCGCGGCCGCGACAGCCGGCGGGACCCGGCAGGGGCACCGCCGGCGACCCGGTGCTCGACCAGGGTCGCCGCGGCGCCGTCCTGCCTCAGCAGGTGCGACGCCAGCCGCGGCGCGTACCGCCGGAGCAGCTCCGGGTGGCTCGCATAGAGGACCGAGGCGAAGGCGCGTACGCCCTTGCGGGTGTCCTTGCGGGCCACGACATAGCAGTGCTCGGAGCCCGTGCTCAGCACGACGTGCCGGGCCGCTGCGGCGGCTCGGTGGTCGGCGTAGAGGTCTCGCTCCGGCCCCTGCAGGACCGAGTCCAGCACGTCGGGACGGCTGCTCACCCGTACCCCGCGCCCCGGCAGCGCCATCGCGGGAACCAGCGAGGTGGTCGTGTCCAGGTCGGTGAACTTGAGCTTGCGGTTGAGCGCGACGACGTTGCCCGAGGGAGAGAAGTCGGTGAACTCGTAGCCGGGCTGCTTGAGCAGCGTGGTGAGCAGTCGCAGCCCCTGGTGCCGGTGGCTGTCGAGCACGCACCAGGCGCCCAGGTTGCAGATCCGGAGCCGCTCGCCGCCGACCTCCCGCTCGGAGTAGTAGGCGAGGTACGCCCCGACCACGCGATCATCCGCGGTGAGGAAGAACCCGTGGTTGGGCTGCGGTACGTCCCACGGCACCCGCAGCGCCTGGGACCACTCCAGCGCCCGCACCCGCGGGTTCAGCTGCTCGTGCAGGAAGGTCGAGACGGCAGGGAGGTCCTCGGCCGTGATCGGAGCGAGCACCGCCTTCATGCGGCCGCCACCCACTCGGGACCGCGCGGCGCGCTCATCCGGCGACGGCTCACCAGCGTGCGTACGGCACGTCGCGAGGTCTGCTTCCCGAGCAGCGCGCGGCTGCACTCCCGGGCCAGGACCATCAGCCAGTAGGCAGCGCCCTGGACCCGCCCGCGGCGGGCGGTGAAGAGGCGCACCCGGTTGGCGACCAGCAGCGTCCACAGCCCAGGTGAGGTGGTCGACTCGCCACCGAGGTGCACAGCGCGGGCGCCGGGCGCGAACCGCACCCGGAACCCCCGGTCGCGGGCGCGGAGATGGAACTCGGTCTCCTCGGAGTAGAGGAAGTAGGACTCGTCCCAGGGCCCGCACGCGCGCCAGCACTCGGCACTGATCAGCTGCGTGGACCCTTCTGCCCAGTCGGTGTCCTGATCGCGCTCGTACTCGGCCGGATCGGCCACGATCTCCCCCGCCCAGCGGAAGCGACCGGCGCGGTTGGCGCCCACGACCGCGTCGGCGAAGGCCCGCAGCAGGCTCGGCGCGCCACGCATCGACGCGATCAGCCGGCCCTCGGCGTCGACCAGCCGGGGAACGGCGACGCCGACTCCGGGCAGACCGTCGCGGGGCAGAGCCAGCTCGCGGGCGAGTGCCGCGCCGCAGCCCGGCTCGAGGCGTACGTCCGGATTGAGCACGAGCACCGCGTCGAGCTCAGGGGCCGCGGCCAGGGCGGCCGTGACACCCGCGTTGATCCCGACGGCGTAGCCGCCGTTGCGCCCCGTCTCGACGACGGTCGCCTCGGGCGCGAGCCGGCGCGTGGTCTCCGCGGAGCCGTCGGCCGAGGCGTTGTCGGCGATCACCAGCCGCCACTCGAGACCGGCGAGCCCCTCCTGCAGGGAACCGAGGAGGTCGGCCAGCAGATGAGCACTGTTGTAGGTCACCACCACGACGGCGATGCGGATGGGAGGCTCGAACACGTCACCGAGTCTCGGCGGCGCCCACCCCCTACGGAGCCACCTCCCGACCGCAGATCCCCCGTATGGGGTAGGCCCCCTCAGCGCGCGGCCGGACCCGGCTCCCGGATACCTAGCGTTGAGGCATGCCCGCCCACGTGACCAACATCTGCTTCCACGGCATCGGCGAGCCCGGACGCGCGCTGGAACCGGGCGAGGACCGCTACTGGATCAGCCGCGACGCCTACGAGGACATCCTCGACGCGGTCGTCGGCCGACCCGAGGTGCGGATCAGCTTCGACGACGGCAACCGCTCCGACGTCGAGATCGGGCTGCCGGGTCTGCTCGAGCGTGACCTGAGCGCGACGTTCTTCGTCCTGGCCGGGCGGCTCGAGCTGTCGGGAAGCCTCGACCGTCTCGACATCCGACTTCTCCGGGTGGCGGGTATGCGGATCGGCACCCACGGCATGGACCACGTCAGCTGGCGCGGCCTCGACCCTGCCGGCGTACGTCGCGAGCTGGTCCAGGCCCGGGAGCTGATCACGATGGCCGCCGGGGAGGCAGTCGACGAGGCGGCACTCCCGCTCGGCCGCTACGACCGCACCACACTGAGGCACTTGCGCCGCCTGGGCTACCGGCACGTGCACACCAGCGACCGCGCCCACGCGGTGGCCGGTGCCTGGCTGCAGCCGAGGTTCAGCGTCACCGTGGACGACGACGGCGACAGCGTACGCAGCCAGATCCTGAGCGGGCAGGGCATCGCCAGGCGGGTGGAGCGCCAGGCGGCGGGCCTGGTCAAGAGGCTGCGCTGACCCGCGCCGTCTCTGGAAGTAACCAGTTTGAAGGATGCCCCCGACCCACGCGGTCGGGCAGTGTCGAGAAGACAGTGCCGAGAATGCTGGCCATCGAGACGGGTGCGAACACATGCCAATCAAGCCAGGACGGCGCCGGCGGATCGCGATCGTGGGCGGGCTGGCCCTGCTGCTGGCCGCCATGAGCTGGCTCCTGTGGCCAGACCCGACCCCGGTGAGCACCATCGGCTCCGACTCGCTGCCGACGGTCCCGCCGCCTGCGAGCGTGACGATGTCCGAGACGCCCTCGCCCTCCCCGAGCCCGACGACACCGTCGGCCTCGCCGAACTCGTCGGCACCGCCGACCCCGACGCCTGCACCGTCGGCCACCCCGGAGCGTACGAAGTCCCCGACGAGGGCTGCGCCTCCGGCCAAGGGGTTCCCCACCCGAGAGTCGGCGGGGCTGCCCGCCGGATGGAAGCCGAAGCGCACCGTGACCGGGGACTTCTGGGTCCGGCACCGCGGCGCGGTCGTGGAGGACCTGCGGATCACCAACGGCGTCATCTACGTCACCGCACCCGGCGTGACCCTGCGCCGCATCGAGGCGATCGCATCGTCGGTGGTCAACGACTACAACGACCAGTGCAGCAAGGGGCTGCTGATCGAGGACTCCGACTTCGTCCGGAGCAGCGCTCCGACGACGGAGGAGGCCTGGCCTGCGGTCTCAGCGGGCGGCTACACGGTGCGCAACGTCGTCATCGACGGCGTCCCCGAAGGGCTGCGCGCCTCCAACAAGGAGCGCTGTGGCGGCATCGGGATCCACGACTCCTTCATCCGGGTCACCTCGCCGGACGTGTGCAGCGACTGGCACGGGGACGGCCTGCAGGGCTACGGCGGCGGCCAGGTCAAGGTTCGCCGCACGGTGATGATCCTGGAGGTGAAGAACGAGTGCCACGGCACCGCCCCGTTCTTCAACCCCGCAGACCAGGGCAACGACTCGGTCGACATCGACGGCCTGGTCGTGGCCGGTGGCGGCTACCCGTTCCGCAACGGCATGCCCGGGCCGGTCCGCGGCCTCTTCGTCGTCGACCAGAGCTGGGTCTACGGCCCCGTCGACGTCGACTGCTCGGTGGCCACCGACTGGAGCGCCGCCGTGGTGACCATGGACTCAGCGGGCCAGCCCGTCCCGATCCGCGACCTGCCCTGCGAATGAGGGATCGACGGGCGACGGTCTCTCAGGTGACGCCTTTGCAGATGGTGACAGTGCGGTCAGCCGGGTGACCGCGCTCCCGAGGCCGAGGATCAGGAAGATGGTGCCCATCGTCATCGGGAAGGCGAAGGCGTCGAAGAATGCCAGGCCGGCGAAACCCGCGGCCGCGGCACCGATGAGCGCGACGACGAGGTCGCGTGTCTTCGGGTCCTCGCAGGCGCGATAGACCCTGGCGAGCTGGATGAAGGTAGCGATGGCGAAGGCGGCGAAGAGGAGCACGCCGACGATCCCGATGCTCACCATCATCTGCAGATACTGGTTGTCGAAGATGCGGTACTTCGGCAGGAACGTCCCCAGCCCCCGGCCGAAGAGCGGGTTGCGGTCGACGAAGAACCAGGCCACCCCGTAGCTGTCGGTGCGCGAGGTGACGCTCGGGTCCTCCTCGGCGCCGACGAACATGCCGGTCACCGAGTCGATGATCCGGGGCGCGGCCAGGAACACCAGCGCCAGACCACCGACCCCGAGGCCCAGCACCATCCCCCGCTGCCGGCGCGACCAGCCGATCATGCAGACCGCCACCGCGATGGCGGCGCCGAGGTAGGCCGATCGGCTGGAGGAGGCCGCGATGATCATGCAGATCAGGCCGACGGGGGCCCAGCGTACGAGCGGGTTGAGGTTGCGGTGGTGGAAGCCGACGTGGAGCGCGACCGGCAGCAGCATGCCCATCAAGGTGCCGTACTCGATCGGGCTCAGGGCCGTCCCCGCCGGACGTACGAGGCCGTTGCGCATCGCCAGCTCGACCGTCGTCATCGGGGACAGCGCGGGGATCGAGATCCGGTCCACGAAGACCTGACGAGCGAAGAACTGGGCCAGGCCGAGGACCGCGAGGAAGCTGCCGCCGACGACCAGCCGCCACACCAGCACATGCACCCGGGACATGCTCGAGATGGCGTCTCCGGCGAGCATCATCGTGCCGGCCCAGGACACCATCGCGAGGATGGCGACGTCGGCCGGGCTCACCTCGTCGCGGCTGATCGGGCGCGACATCGCGATGACATAGGTGACCCCGACGCTGAACAGGAACAGCGCCAGCATCAACCGCATCGGCTGGCGGGGCTGGTCGACCGGGAGCGGCCTGCCCACACGCAGCAGCAGCCAGATCGCGAAGCTGCCCAGCCCCATCAGCATCGAGACCGAGCCGGCGCTGCCCAACGGGCGGAAGACCAGCCAGGACGGGATCACGAAGACGGCGAACGTATAGAGGCTCAGCCACGTCACCGCGTCGACTCCACGGGGTACGGCCATCTTTCCTGCCTCAGCCGCGCAGGCGCTGGACGACGCGGTCGTCCGGCTGGCGCTGCTCGTCGGTCTGGTCGGTGACGCGTCGGGCCATCGCCTCGGCGGTCCGCTCCTCCCGGGCCAGACGCCGGCGCAGGATGATGCCGTCGATCGCATAGATCAGCACAGCGGTCATCGCCAGGCCCATCCCGACGGCCAGGATCAGCGCACGCATCGGTCCGCTGCTGTCGACGGCTGCCGTCTCGTCGAGTGCGAGCGGTCGGGAGCGCAACCGGGCATTGCCTTTCGCGTTGACCTCGTCCTGGAGCCGGGCGAGCGTCTCGGGGATGGAGCCGGCGACGAAGTCGAGCGCCTCGATGGCGCTGGCCTCGGTGTCCGCGCTGACGTCGATGGCGATCACCGGTCCGCGCGTCGACTCCTCCATCGAGACCGTGACGGCGGCCCCCGGGGTGACCTCCGCGATCGCCTCCTGGGCCGGGGCACTGGTGTAGTAGGCGACCACGACCCGGGCCGGCAGGTCGAGCCCACCGAGTCCGAGGAACGGGTTGCCGCCGGGGCCGACCGCGTTCTTCGAGGGAAGCATCAGGACCAGGCCTCGGGCGGTGTAGGACGGCGCCACGAAGGCCGATGCGCTCCAGCCGAGAACCCCGGTGAGCAGGATCCCGACGACCGCGAGGTACCAGCGTCGCCGGATCGCACCGACGAACTCCGATAGCACCATGCCTGTCCCCTATGTCCGCAGCCGTTCCTGTGTCGTCGCGCCGACGTCCGAACCCGCGACCGACGCTGCCGAACGTACCCATCTCGGATTCGGTCGGCCCGGCCCTGCCGGGGCCCTACCCGATTTGGGCGATGACCCCGGTGACCTGCGTGGACGCCGCCCCCGCGGACCTAGCGTTCGGAACATGGCGTTGTGGGACCTGCTGCGGGCGATGGTCCGGCGCTGGCCGATCGTGGTGGTCGGAGCGATCCTCACCTTCGCCGCCGCCCACTACGCCAGCCAGGACCGAAGCGTCTACTGGACGCGCACCGACCTGCTCGTCCTGGCCCCGAAGAACGCCCAGTACCCGAACGCTCTACGGGCGACCTCCGAGGATCTCGTGATCACCGCCGGGGTGGTCGGCAAGCTCGTCGCCGGCACTCGGCAGGTGCCGAAGTTCACCGCCACCGACGCCGGGCTGATCGGGATGGGCGTACGCGACGGTTGGACCGTCCGGCTGCCCGACACCGGCGGCCAGTGGGCGCCCAACTACGTCGACCAGTGGCTGATCATCGAGGTCGTGGGCCCCGATCCCGAGACCGTCCGCACCCGCAAGGAGCAGCTGGTCGAGGCGATGGGGGTCGCGCTCGCCCGGGTGCAGGACGAGTACCAGGTCGA
This sequence comes from Nocardioides sp. NPDC006273, assembly GCF_040613495.1. Taxonomy (NCBI): domain Bacteria; kingdom Bacillati; phylum Actinomycetota; class Actinomycetes; order Propionibacteriales; family Nocardioidaceae; genus Nocardioides; species Nocardioides sp. NPDC006273. The sequence goes on from NZ_JBEXSD010000036.1 coordinate 35,094, forward strand.
CCGAGCCTTCCGGATGACCACCAAGGAGGCGCCCGGCTCGACGGTCATCTACCCCGTCGGCGGGAGCTCACGACGGGCGTTCGCCGTCACCGGCCTGCTCGGCGCCGCGGCCACCCTCTACCTGATCGTACGCATCGACCCGATCCTGTTGCGGCGCCGCGAGCGTCGCGCCGAGACGCTGCCGGAGACCGACCTTGGCTGAGCCCCGCCCACACACCGCCCTGGCCTGGAGCATCGCGAACACCGCGGTGACCAAGCTCGGCACGATGGTCGTCGGCATCCTCGTCGCACGGCTGCTCGGCCCGGAGAGCTACGGGACGTACGCCGTCGCCTTCCTCGCCCTGATGGCGGTGCTGAGCTTCAACGAGCTCGGCGTGAGCCTCGCGGTGGTGCGCTGGAAGGAGGACCCGCGGGAGATCGCGCCGACGGTGACCACGATCTCGGTCGGCACGAGCCTGCTCATCGCCGCGGCGATGGTCGTCGGGGCCGGGCCGTACGCGCGCGCGATGGGCGAGCCGGACGCGGCCGTGCTGGTGGCGCTCTTCGCCGTCCCGGTCGTGCTCAGCGGGATCACCGCGACGCCGGCGGCGCTGCTGCAGCGGAACCTGATGCAGGGCAAGCGGATGCTCATCGACCAGACGGCCACGTTCGTCACCGTCCCGGTCATGCTCGGGCTCGCCCTGGCCGGCGCCGGTCCGTACGCCCTGGTCGTCGGCCACATGCTCGGCGTCGCCGTGACCACCGTGATGTTCCTGCGGATGTCGCCGCTGCCTTGGCGGCTGGGACTCTCCCGGCCGCATGCGGTCGCGCTGCTCCGCTTCGGCGCGCCGCTGGCGGTGACCAGCATCCTGGTCTTCGCGGTGGGTTTCGCCGACCAGATCGTCCTCGGCAGCATGCTGGGCGCGACCGCGCTGGGGCTCTACGTCGTCGCCTTCAACCTCTCCAGCTGGCCGGTGACGATGCTGTCGCGGCCGTTGCGGCAGGTCACGCCCGTGATCTTCGCTCGGCTGCAGCGCGACCCGGGCGCAATGCGGCACGCCTTCACCCGGCTCTCGGCGCTGGTGCTGACCGTGACGGTCCCGGGCTGCGTGGCGCTGGCCGCGCTGGCACCCGAGGTGATCCGGCTGGTCTACGGAGAGGTCTGGCAGGCGGCAGCGGCGCCTCTGGCCTGGCTCGGCGCGCTGGCTGTGCTGCGGATCTCCTTCGAGCTCGCCTACGACTTCCTCGTCATCGTCGGCTCGACGCGCAGCCTGATGACGATCCAAATCGTCTGGCTGATCGCCCTGTTGCCGGCGTTGCTGGCAGGCGTGGCATGGTCCGGGGTGGGCGGGGTCGGGATGGCCGCCTTCGTGGTCGGGCTCGTCGTCATCCTGCCGCTGCACCTCTTCTACCTCGCGCGGGCCGGGGTGGGGATCGGTGGCCTCGCGACCGGTGCCGCGCTGCCTGCGCTCGGCGCGCTCGCCGTGTGGGGCACCGCTGCCGGGCTGCGCGCGGTGCAGCCGTCGATCTGGGTGACCTGCGCGGTCACCGGCCTGGTGCTCGCCGCCGTCTGGGCCGTGCTGCTGCGCCGCCGTCGCGAGGACATCAGCTGGTTCCGCTCCGGCGCCGGCTCCCCCACCCCCACCGAGCCCCCCATGCCCCGGAGCGAGGACATCCATGTCTGACCGTCTCGACGCCAACCAGTTGGCCCTGGAGCAGATGTACGCCGCGGCCGCAGCCGCCGGGAGACGGCGCCCACGGCGCGCGGCCGCCCTGGCGCAGGCCGCTGCCGAGTTCGCCTGGGGCAACCACACCGGCTGGTTCGCGTACGAACCGCTCGAGCTGCTGCTCGCCGAGCTGGGCCGCTCGCTCCCTGCTGTGCCGGTGCCGGCCCGCCCGCTGCGTACGCTGCACGTGGTCACGCAGATGTACCAGAGCGGCGGGCACACCCAGATCATCGCCGGCTGGACCGACCAGCTCGGCGAGCGCTCCCACGAGATCGTCGCCACCCGCCAGATGACCTCGCCGGTGCCGGCCAAGATCACGTCCCGTCTCGGGGACCGCGTCGGTCTGACCATGCTCGACACGGCGCCCGGGAGCCTGCTCCACCGCGCCGCCCGGCTGCGTGCGCTCGCCTCGACCGCCGACCTGGTCGTCTCCCACTGCCACCCCTTCGACGTGGTCCCCGCGCTCGCCTTCGCCGACCGCCGGGGTCTGCCGCCTGTGGTCTACATCGACAACACCGACCACGTCTTCTGGGTCGGCGTGCGGGCCTATGACCGGGTCGTGCACCTGCGTCGCAGCGGCCAAGAGCTCGCTCTGCACCGCCGCGGCCTGCCGATGGGAAGGTCGGTCGTGCGCAACCGGCCGCTCGCTGTCAAGGGCCGGACGAGGCGCCGGGAGACCGCGAAGCCGCAATGGGGAGTGGACGCCGCCGACGTCCTGGTCGTCACCGCGGCGGACCCCAGCAAGTTCCAGGGCGGCGACACCTACCTGGCCGCGGTCGAGGCCGCGGTGGTCGCCGAGCCGCGGCTGCAGTGGCGGGTCGCCGGCCCGGACCCGGAGTCGGAGCCGTGGGCCGGGTTGGCGCGGCGTACATCCGGGCGGATCCGGGCCGTCGGCATGCTCCCCGACGTGGCCCCGCTCCACCACGCCGCCGACGTCTATCTCGACTCGTTCCCGTTCGCCGGGCTCACCTCGCTGCTCGAGTCCGGTGGTCTGGCCAACCCGGTGGTCACCTACCGCGGTCACCGGCCCGAGTGTGCGGTGTGGGGCTCCGACTCCCCCGGGATCGACCACCTGATGCTGCGCCCGAGCTCCTCCGACCAGCTTCGCGACACCCTCCTCGACCTGGTCCGTCGACCGCGTGAACGGGTCTCGCGCGGCACCGCGATCGCCCAGGCGATCCTCGCGTGCCACACCGGTCCCGGCTGGGTCGAGGCCGCCGAGTCGCTCTACCAGGTGCCGCAGCGGCTCCAGGACGACCTGCTCGCGCCCGTACGCGGCCGTGGCCACCTCGACCTGCTCACCGTCTCCGTCCAGGCGACCAACCCCTTCAGCCGCTCCGGCGCCGACATCACCGCCGGGCTCCTCGGCGCCATGCCGCTCACCGACCGGATCACGATGTGGCGCCAGACCCGCCGCGGCGGCGCCGGCCGCGTCCGCGACCTCGCCCCCGAGTGGGCCGCTGCGGCGCTTCGGGGGCGGCTGCGCCGCCGGGCGGCGTGATACCCGCTCGACCGGGTATCACAACATGAAGAAAGCCCGGTTCCGCGGCCGACTCCACAACGGCGCCAACGCACCCGGCTCGGCGCCGAAGAGGAGCCAGAGGCCCGCGTCACGCGCGAACCCGACGACATAAGGGCCGGTCGTGGTGGCGGCCAGCGGAGCGATCTCCTCGGCTCTCAAGCCGGCGACGAGGAGGAGCTCGCCGGGGGTGGTCGCGGCGACGGCGGCGACGACGCCGGGCCAGCGGAGGGTGGCGGCGGAGAAGGCGAGGCCGTTGCGCTCCATCCCCCCGGCCTCGGCGACGGCGCCGTCGCGGGAGGGGTCGACGACGCGGATCGAGGAGCTGCCGGCGAGCCGGGCGGCATCGTCGACGAGCAGCCGGATGTCGGCGAGCACCACCTGCCCCCGCGGCGTCTCGACCCCACGCAACGTGCGGGTCACCCGGCGGGCGTGCACCGACTCGCCCCAGAACGTCCGGGCCCCACGTGCCCGCCGGACCGGCCAGGACGTGGTGGCTGCGCCGCGCTCGCCGGCGACGATGCCACACGTCGTACGCACGGGCACCAGCCCGGCGTAGGTCCGGCCGACGCTGCGGTGGGCGACGTCGAGGCGGGCGAGGTTGGTGGTCATGCTGTTGTGAGTCAGCGGGATGTCGACGGCCGCGGCACGACGCCCGGAGGCGCGCACCCGGAGGCAGTACTCGACGGCGTACGCGTGCCAGGCGAGGTCGGGCGACTCCGAGAGCGGCTCGCGCAGCACCTGCGATCGGGCCACCAGGAAGAGCACCTCGTCGAGCGAGTCCACGTCCGCCGGCACCGAGGTGGAGCGGCCGAGCGGGACGACACGGTCACGCATCGCCCCGATGACCTCGCCGCGACGACTGACGCCGACCGCACCCAGCACGCCGATCGCCGGTTGGGCGAGAAGCATTGCCGCGGCGGTCTCGAGCGCGGGCAGCGACTGCAGGTAGACGTCTTGGTGGACGAAGACGACGACCTCGTTGCGAGCCAGCCGGGCGCCGTGGTTCAACGCCGCGCCGGCGCTCGTGAACTCCCCCGAGACGTTGTCGACGGCGATCACCTCGGTCTGCCGCGACGGATGGCCGACCTTGACCGACGCCGCCAGGCACGACTCCAGCACCGCCGGGTCGTTGTAGACGCAGACGATCGAGACCGGCGTACGCACCTCACCCATGCCCCACCGCCGCAGCGAGCACCTCGGCGACGTACTCCTGCTGCTCCGGGCTCAGGTGCGGGAACATCGGCAGCGACAGGATCTCGCCCGCCGCCCGCTCCGCGACCGGGAAGGAGCCCTCACCGAACCCCAACGAGGCGTACGCCGCGGTCAGATGCACCGGGAACGGATAGTGGATCCCGGTGCCGACCCCGGCCTCCAGAAGCGCCGCGAGCACCCGATCACGATCACGGACCCGGACGACGTAGAGATGCCAGACGTCGAGGTTGCCCGGCGCGGACTCGGGCAGCCGCACACCACGGACCCCGTCGAGGAGGACGTGATAGCGGTCGGCCGCCTGGCGACGCAGCTCGTTCCACTTCTCCAGCCGAGCCAGCTTCGCGGACAGCACGACCGCCTGGACCGTGTCGAGACGGGAGTTCATCCCGACGACCTCGTGGACGTACTTCGTCTCCGAGCCGTGCGCCGCGAGCAGCCGGACCGTCCGGGCGATCTCCGGGTCGGAGGTCATCACAGCACCTGCGTCTCCCGCCGCGCCGAGGTTCTTGCCGGGGTAGAAGCTGGTCGCCGCCGCGGCGGCGAGCGAGCCGCTCCCACGGCCGTTCCGCTGCGCGCCCTGGGACTGCGCCGCGTCCTCGATCACCGGGATCCCGGCCGCCTCCGCGAGCGGGAGCACCTGCTCGACGAACGCGGTCTGCCCGAACAGGTGCACCGGCACGATCGCCTGCGTGCGTGGCGTGATCGCCCGCTCCACTGCGACGGGATCGATCAACAGCTGCGACTCGTCCACGTCCACAGGCACCGGCAGGGCACCGATCCGGCTGACCGCCTCGGCGGTCGCGATGAACGTGTTGGCCGGCACGATCACCTCGCCACCCGGCCGCACCCCCACGGCCCGCATCGCCAGCTCCAGCGCGTCAGTTCCGTTGCCGACGCCGACGCAGTGACCGGCACCGACGAAGCTCGCATAGGCCTCTTCGAAGGCGGTCACCTCCGGCCCGCCGACGAAGGCGGTGCGCTCGAAGACGCTGTCCAGCCCGAGGCGTACCTCGTCGGCTATCTCTGACTGCTGCGACCCGAGGTCGACGAACGGCACCTTCACCAGATCAGCTCCTGACGTGAGTTCAGACGGCGGGCGGGCACTCCGGCCCAGGTCTCCCCGGCGGGCAGGTCCTCGAGCAGGACCGCTCCCATGCCGAGGACGGAGTCGGCTCCGACGGTGGTCCGCTGACGCACGGAGGAGCTCATCCCGAGATAGGCGGCCTCGCCGATCACGACCTCGCCGCCGAGGGTCACCCCGGCGCAGATGGTCGCGTAGTCGCCGACGATGTCGTCGTGGGTGAGGACGGCGTTGGGCATCGCGACGACGTGGCTCCCGACGCGTACGCCGGCGGTCAGCACGACCCCGGCGAGCAGCACCGCGCCGGCGCCGATCTCACAGCCGGGCGGCACCGAGGCGGTGGGATGGAGGATGGTCGCGTAGCGGTCGGCCGCGACCCCGTAGCCGCTGAGCCGACGATGGACACGTCGCCGCGTCGACCCGGCTCCGGCACAGATGACCAGGTCGTCACCGCAGTCGGTGACGACCTCGACCGGTCCGATCACCTTGACGCCGCCGGTCCCGTCGGCGGAGCCGATCAGCCGACCCCAGCGCTCCTGGTCGTCATCGACGGCGACGATCTCGTCGTAGCCGAGCTCACCGGACCTGGCCGCCGCCGCGACCTCGCCCGCCAACCCACCGGCGGCGACGAGCACGAGCGTCGTCATCGGCGCCCCTGTCGGAGTACGTCGACGACCCGCGCCTGCTCCGAGTCCGACATCTGGTGGAAGAGCGGCAGGATGAGGGTGTTGTCGGTGAGGTGCTCGGTGACCGGGAGGCTGACGCCCGAAGAGACGTACGCAGGCTGCCGGTGGGCCGCCATGATCCCGCGGCGCGCGGAGATCCCGGCCTCGGCCAGGGCGCGCAGCAGCCCCTCGCGGTCCATCCCGTACGCAGGAGACGCCCCGGCGGTCGACCTCGTCGCGACTCCCGTCCCACGACACACCTCGAACCCCGCAGACACCCCGGTGGTCGGCTCTGTCGAGACCCCCGTCCCACGACACACCTCGAACCCCGCAGACACATGGGGGGTCGAACCTGTGGAGACCCCGGTCCCACGACCGACCTCGAGTCCAGCAGACGCCCCGGCGGTCGAGCTTGTCGAGACCCCCGGTCCAGCACAGACCTCGACCCAGAACGACTGGAAGTTCCCGGTGCCCCAAGCCGGGTCCGCGACCGCGCGCAGCCCGTCGATCTCGTCAACCGCCTTCGCGTAGACCGCGGCCAGCTCGCGACGCCGATCGACGACCTCGGGCAGCCGCCACAGCTGGACGATGCCGACCGCGGCCTGCAGGTCGGTCATCCGGAAGTTGAACCCGACCTCGTCGTAGGACTCCGGCGGCGAGACCAGGCTGGCGTGCCGGTCGGCGGCCGAGACGCTCATCGCGTGCTCGCGCAGCCTCCGGGCGCGTGCGGCCCAGTCCGCGCGCGAGGTGGTGAGCATCCCACCCTCACCGGTGGTGAGGATCTTGCGCGGGTGGAAGGACCAGGCGGCGATCTCGGCACCGGCACCCACGGGGCGGCCGCGGTAGGTGGACCCGGCGGCGCACGCCGCGTCCTCGATGACCACGATGCCGAGCGGGTCGCAGACCTCCCGGATCGCCTCCAGGTCGGCCGGAACCCCGCCTTGGTCCACCAGGATCACCGCGCTCGTGGCCGGCGTGAGCGCGGCCCGGACGGTCTCGGCGGTGAGGTTTCCGGTGACCGGCGAGACGTCGGCGAAGACCGGCCGGGCACCGACGTAGACCGCCGCGTTGGCGGTCGCTACGAACGAGAAGGACGGCACGACGACGTCGTCGCCGGGACGTATCCCGGCCACGACCAGCGCCAGGTGGAGCGCCGTCGTACAGCTCGAGGTGGCAACCGCGTGGGCAGCCTGCTGGGAGTCCGCGAAGCGGCGCTCGAACTCGGCCACCCGAGGCCCCTGGGCGACCCAGCCGGAGCGGAGCACCTCGGTGACCGCCTCGACCTCCTCCTCGCCCAGCCAGGGCTGCATCACGTTGATACGACTCACGACGCTCCCCCACTCAAGGCCCGCCCCGCCGCGATCTCGGAGCGCAGCGGCTCCCACCACTCGACCAGCTGCCGCAGCCCCTCCTCGAGCCCGATGGTCGGCGACCAGCCGAGGTCGTCGCGGGCAGCGGAGATGGAGGCGAGCCGGCGGGTGACGCCGTTGACCGCGCGCTCAGGACCGTGCTCGACACCGAGCGGGGAGTCCATGGCTCGCAGCAGCGCCTCGGCCAGCTCCAGCAGCGAGGTCTCCGTGCCGGAGGCGATGTTGTAGACACCCTCGGTCACCTCGGAGGCGGCCGCCAGGATGTTCGCGCGGGCGATGTCGGGGACGCAGACGAAGTCCATCGTCTGGCGCCCGTCGCCGAAGATCAGCGGCGGCTCGCCGTCGGCGATCCGCTCCATCCACCGCACCAGCACCTCGGTGTAGGCGCCGTGGACGTCCATCCGCGGCCCGTAGACGTTGAAGTAGCGCAGCCCTACGTAGTCGAGCCCGTGCATCGCCCGGAAGGACCGCACCAGCCCCTCGTTGTAGGACTTCGCGGCCCCGTAGAGGGTGTCGTTGTTGTTGTGGTGGTGCCCCTCCGGCGTCGGGAACTCCTCGGCGAGCCCGAAGACCGAGGCCGAGGAGGCGTAGATCAGCTTGTCCACGCCGGCGGAGACCGCGGCCTCGACCACGTTGAAGGTGCCGTCGACCAGCACCTCGTTGGCCAGCCGCGGCTCCTCGGCGCACAGAGTGATCCGGATGGCCGCCTGGTGGAAGACCAGGTCCTTGCCGGCGGTGAGGTCGCCGACCAGGTCGCGGTCGCGGATGTCACCCTCGACCAGGGTGACCCGGCCGGAGGCCAGGGCGTCGTCGAGGTTGGCCTTGCGACCCCGGATCAGGCTGTCGAGCACGTCGACGTGCGCGACCCCCTCGTCGAGGAGCTGGTCCACGATGGTGGAGGCGATCGTGCCGGCGCCTCCGGTGACCAGGACGTTCGCACCGCTGAGCTTGCTTTCGGAGGAAGACGTCATCGGATCAGCTCCAGGGTCGGGGTCTCGGCGGCCACCTCGACGAGGGCGCCACGGGCTCGGAGGCTGGTCTGGGCCGCCTCCAGGACGGAGAGGACACGGAGACCGGAGGCCCCGTCGGTGCGCGGCGTACGACCTTCCCGGATCGCTCCGGCGAACTCGCCGACCATCCGGGAGAGCGCCTCGTACTCGGGCAGGGCCGGCGCCCAGGTGTCGCCCAGTCGGTAGGAGATCGTCGCCGCGGCACGGTCGGCTCGCTCGATCTGGTCGACGCTCTGCTGGACGAGGTCTACGCCGCGGTCGAAGACGCTGAGCCGCTGCTGCGGGTTGAGGTCGTCCCAGACCAGCGTACGCCGGCTGCCGCCGATCACCATCTGCCTGATCTTGGTGGGGCTGAGCCAGTTGACATGGACGTGGGCCATCGCGCCGCCCTCCAGCGGCAGGCTCAGATAGCCGACGCAGGCCTTGCCCGCCCTGAGCGGGTCCGCGCCGTGCGCGGCCACCCCGGTGGGGCGCAGCCCGCCGGGCAGGATGAAGTCGAGGATCGAGAGGTCGTGCGGAGCCAGGTCCCAGAAGACGTCGACGTCGGGCTGCACCAGCCCGAGGTTGATCCGCACCGAGTCGATGAACAGGATCTCACCGAGCGACCCGTCCTCGACCAGCTCGCGGATCTTCTGCACGGCCGGCGTGTAGCAGTAGGTGTGATCGGCCATCAGCACGAGATCGTTGGCCCGCGCGGCCTCGACCATGCTCTTGCCCGACCCGACGTCGTCGGCCAGCGGCTTCTCGACGAGCACGTGCTTCCCGGCCCGCAGCGCCCTCTCGACGAGCTGCCGGTGCGTGCCGGCTGGCGTGGCGATCGCGACCGCGTCCACGTCCTCGCGCGCGAGGACCTCGTCGAGGTCGGTCGTGGCCAGCACCTCGGTGCTGCCGCCGATCACCTCCCGGGCCCGATCGAGGTCCAGGTCGACCACTGCGACCAGTGTCCAGTCCGGTGCGTTGCGGAAGTTCCGGATCAGGTTGGGCCCCCAGTAGCCGGCCCCGACCACCGCCACTCCCAGCGGCGTCTGTGCGGTCATGACAGTGCTTCTCCCCACATAGGCGATCGATGCCTTCGGGGTAGATCACACGCGATCCGCCGGTCCCACCCGGCCGTTCAACGGGGTTATCCCCTCTATTCGGGAGACCGGAAGGCACGATCGACGACGGACGCACGCCAGCGACGACTTGCACCAAGACCGACACAGGGAGTTATCATCGCCATATGACGATGACAACCACGGAGGACACTCCCGACCCCACAGACGAGGCGGCCGCGCTGAGCGCCGCTGCCTGCCTGTTCCACGGGTTCTCCGATCCCTCCCGTCTGGCGATCCTGCGCCACCTCGCCCTCGGCGAGCATCGGGTGGTCGACCTGACCGCTCACCTCGGCCTGGCACAGAGCACGGTCTCGAAGCATCTCGCCTGCCTGAGGGACTGCGGGCTGGTGACCTCGCGCCCCGTCGGGCGGGCCTCGATGTTCGGGCTGGCCCACAGCGAGGCGGTCCTGGACCTGCTGGCCGCCGCGGAGCGGGTCCTGGCCCTCACCGGTGATGCGGTGACGCTCTGCCCCAGCCACGGTATCGCCGCCATCCACGCCGACAACCACGAGGAGGCGTGATGGCCGCCCACGTCCACGCCCCCGTCGATCTCACCCCCGACGACCGCAAGCGGCTCGGACGACGTGCCCAGCTGCTCGCGGCGGCATCGGTCGCCTACAACGGCGTCGAGGCGGTCATCGCCATCGCCGCCGGCCTCGTGGCGGGCTCCGTCGCGCTGATCGGGTTCGGTCTCGACTCCGTCGTCGAGGTCTCCAGCGGCCTCATCATCCTGTGGCAGTTCCGTCACCGTCTCCCGGAGTCTCGGGAGCGGCAGGCGCTGCGGCTGATGGCGGTCTCCTTCTTCGCCCTGGCGGCGTACGTCGCCTTCGAGTCGGGGCGCGCCCTCGTCACCGGCCACGACCCGGAGACCTCGATGGTCGGCATCGGCCTGGCGGTCGCCTCGCTGATCATCATGCCGTTCCTGTCCTGGGCTCAGCGCAGGACAGGCCGGTCGCTCGGCTCGAACGCCGTGGTCGCCGACTCGACCCAGACCCTGCTGTGCACCTACCTCTCGGCGGTTCTGCTCGTCGGGCTGGTCCTCAACGCCACGCTCGGCTGGTCGTGGGCGGACCCCATCGCCGGTCTGGTGATCGCTGCGGTCGCGCTCAAGGAGGGCTGGGATGCCTGGCGGGGCGAGTCCTGCTCGTGCGGACCGGTCGCCGTCAACGACGACGAGGACGCCGCCGATGCCTGCTGTGCGTCCGACACCACCGGTCCTGCCGATCTCCAGCTCCTGGACATCGGCAGGCCATCGACGCCGACTCAGCCGGCCGCCGGGCGGAACCGCACGTCCACGAAGTAGTTGGTGGAGTTCCAGGATCGGTTCGGGAGTCCCCCTCCGCTCCCGTACCGATACCGGCCGTTGGCTCCGCCCGGCGCCGTCAGCGGGCCGACCGTCCGCGACTGGCTGAGGGCACCCGGAGTCGAGGCGTAGCGCCCGTTGGGCGCGTAGTAGGACACGACGTACGTCGCCCCCGGCGTGAGCGCGACCGGTGTCGGCAACGTGGCCGTCTGCCAGCCGGTCGCGGTCTCGTTGGTGAAGGTCACCTGGGCGATCCGGGTGCCGGCCGAGTTCCACAGCGAGCCGACGTGGGTGCCGGTGTTGCCGGTGCCCTTGTAGAAGCGGATCGCCGTCACCGAGCCGGCCACCGACGTCCTGAAGGCGGTGCCGACCTCGATCGGCAGGATGTCGAGCGTCGCCGGGTTCTGCGGAGTCACCCCCGTGAACAGCGACACCTCGGTCACGACTGCCGGGACCGTGGTGAAAGACCACGTCTGCGTGGGCAGATTCGCCCCGTCGGTCGAGACCACGCCAGAGACCGTCACCGACACCGTCGCCCCGGACGGCAGCGCCGCCGACGGGGTGAAGCGCAGCGTACGTCCGTCGCTGCTCAGCGCCGCCGAACCCGCCACCGAGGACCCGTTGGCAGTGACCGACACGTTCCAGCCGCTCGAGATCCCCGTCGAGAACGTGATCGACGGGTTGACCGAGGTCGCCACCTCGGTCGCATCCAGGCCTGGATCCTGATCGGTGACCGAGATGGTCGGGCCCGCCCGCTCGAAGACGACGTCGGCGAAGTAGTTCGTCGACCCGAACGTGTACTGCGGGAAACCGCCAGCGGCCCCGTAGAGATAGCGGCCGTTGTTCCCCGCCGGGGCGGTCAGGTCACCCGAGGAGTGGGGCGTCGCGAAGAACTGCGACGTGGTCGCATAGTGCCCCTGCGGAGCCAGGTAGGAGACGATGTACGACACGCCTGCCTGCACCTCGACCGGACTGGACAGCGTGGCCTGCTGCCAGCCGGAGGCGGTCTCACCGGTGAAGGTCACCTGGGCGAGCCGCTGGCCGCCCGAGCTCCACAACGACCCGACGTGGGTGCCGCCGTTGCCGGCTCCCTTGTAGAACCGGATCGCCGTCACCCGCCCGTCGCGGGTGGGACTGAACACCGTCCCGACCTCGACCGGTGAGCTGTCGTCCTGGGCCTCGACCGCGGGCACCACGTCACCGAAGAGCGTCTGGCTGTCCGGTGTCTCCGCGGATCTGGTCCGGAACGTCCAGGTCTGCGTCGGCATACTGGCCCCCTCGGTCGAGGTGATCCCGCTGATCGTGACCGTCACATCCGCGGCCGCGGGCAGCAGGGACGTCGGGTCGAAGGTGAGCGTCGTCCCGGAGTTGCCGAGCGTCGTCGTACCCGCGATCGGCTGGCCGCCAGAGGTCGCCGAGACCGAGTAGCCGGGGCTCAGCTCCGCGGAGAACGACGCCACCACGTTGGTCGAGCGCGGCACCTCGACAGCCCCGGGGACAGGGCTGCGCGAGGGCATCGTCAGCGTCGGCGCGCCCTTCTCGAAGACGACGTCGACCAGGTAGCTCGAGGGCGAGGTCGCCGCCGGGAAGCCAGTGCCATAGGCGTACGCACCTGCCGTCGAGGTCACCCGCAGCGGCGGCTTCGACAGGTCGGTGGAGGCGAACGCGTTCGGCGTGGCCGAGTAGTAGCCGTTGGTGCGGTAGGAGGCGATGTAGTCGGTGTTCGCCTGGATCTTCACCGGCTCGGCGAAGGTCAGCGTCTGCCAGCCACTGGTCGACTCCCCGGTGAAGGTGCCTTGGGCGAGCACGGCCCCGTTGGCCGACCACAGGGTGCCGGTGTGCGGGGCGGCGTTGTTGACTCCCTTGTAGAACTTGACCCCGGTGACGGTGCCGGTGACGTCGGCGCGGAATCTGACTCCCAGGGTCAGCTGCGCGTTCTCCGGGTCCTGGAGGACCGTCGGCGTGGTGTCCTCGTCGAAGAGCGAGCACGGGCAGACTCCTGCCGCCGCAGGCGGCTTGGCCGTACGGAACGACCACGTCTTCCCTGCCGAGACCGCCGTCCCACCACTGTCCTGCCCCGAGAGTGTGGCGGTGTAGGTGACGAATCCGGCGAGGTTGCCTGACGGGGTGAAGGTCACCGTCCTGGTCGTCGAGTCATAGGCCGTCGACCCGGCCACCACGTTGCCGAGGGAGTCGGTCAGCCGCAGCCCGACCGACGAGGCGACCACCGGCTTGGTGAACCTGGCGCTCACCGTCGTGTTGCGAGGTACCGAGGAGGAGTCGGCCAGCGGCCACTGGTTGGTGGCGGACAGCGGCGAGTCGTCGGTGGTCGTGAACAGCACGTCCACGTAGTAGTTGGGGTTCTGGTAGGAGCTCGCCGGGAACTGCCCCGCACCCGCGTAGACGCCCGCCGGAGCGGCGCCGTAGCCACCCTCGACCTCGAAGGGGTACGCCTCGAACCCCTTCGCCGCGAAGGCCCAGGGCGCGACGGCGTAGCGCCCGACCGGAGCCGTGTAGGAGACGACATACCTCGCCCCCGCCGCGACCGCGACCGGCTGGCTGAACGTCGCCGACTGCCAGCCGCCGGCGGACTCGTTGCTGAAGGTGACCTGGGCCAGCCGCTCGCCGCTGCTGCTCCACAGCGAGCCGACGTGGGTGCCGGTGTTGCCGGCGCCCTTGTAGAAGCGGACCCCTGCGACGTACCCGTCGGCCTGAGGGGTGAAGCGCAGGCCGAGCTCGGCGGCGCTGTTGTCGTTGGCCGACGGCGTAGCGGGGCTGGTGACGGCGTTCCAGGTCGTCGGCACCTCCCGCTGACCGAGGATGCTGCACGGGCAGGTCACGTTGAAGCTCCGGGTGGCGGCGGCGCCGATGTTGGCGCTGTCGTCGACGGCGCGCACGCGCACCGGGGTGCTGCCGACGCCGGGCTGGACGTACGTCACCGACCAGGCGGTCGTCCCGGCGCCGTACGCTCCCGGCGCTGGGTGCCACGAGGTGCCCTCGTCGAGGGAGTACTCGACCCCGGCGACCACGCCGCCACCGGTGTCGGTCGCGGTGCCCGTGAGCGTCACCTTGGTGCCGTTCGGCTGCGTCGAGCCGGCGGCCGGTGTCGAGATGGCGACCGTCGGCCCGACCGTGTCGGTCGACTTCGTCGCCGCGACCAACCCGGCCATCAGCGTGGTCGGCAGGGCGTCCATGTCGGCGAGCAGGTTGACCTGCGCCTGCTGCATCCGCCGGTCTGCGGTCTCGTCGTGATACGGGTTGTCGTGCTCGGAGTCGAGGCCCCAAGTCCACTGGACCGACCCGGCACCGAAGACCAGCGCTCCGCTGGCCGCCCGGTAGAGCGTGATCGCATGGGTCGTGGTGCCGTCGCCCGTGGTCCGTCCGAAGTCGGTCATGTACTGGTTGTCGATGAACCCGGTCGTCTCCGACATCCGGATCAGGCCGGGTGGTCGGAACCCGTTGTCCTGGTCTTCGTCGGACTCGTAGCCCACCGTGTGCGGAGCCAGCTCGGTCTGGCCGGCAGTCATCGAGGCGAGGCCGGTGCTGCGCCACATCCGCAGGCCGCCGTGTGACTTCTTCACGGTCACCGGCAGGTCGGTCAGGTTGGACATGAAGACGGTGCCGGTCAGCTCGTTCTCCGGCCTGCCGCCGCCCTGGCTCTTCGGTGTGTAGCGCGGGTCGCGCCAGGTGCCGGTCGACTCCGGTGCCGGGTCGAGCTTCTGCTGAGCCCACGACTCCTTGTAGGTGACCAAGGTCCGGTAGGGCGTGTTGGTGCCGTCCTTCGACGCCTCGTAGCGCGTCCGCCAGTAGACCTCGTTCCCGCTGAGGAACTGCAGGTTCACGCCGGCGTCGCGCGCGGCCTCGACGTTGGCCCGTTGGCGCCCGCTCCAGTACTCGTCGTGGCCGACGCTCAGGAATGTCTCGTGGTTGGTGAGCAGCTCGCCGCGGCGGTCGGTGTCGATCCCGGAGATGTAGCTGACGTCGTAGCCGTTGCGCTCCAGGAACCTCACCAGCGGGTATTCGTTGGCGAAGAAGAAGTCGTGCGAGGTGCCGCCGGAGCGGGTCACGAACGGCCGGTTGTAGCTCAGCTTGTAGGCCCGGCCGTTCCCGCCACCGGTGTAGAAGCTGGACCCACCGTAGGAGTTGTACGCCTGCCAGGTGGTGTCCGAGGTCTGAAAGACGACGTCGGAGCTGCTGGCGTCGTCACGGACGATGAAGGTGATGTGGCTCGACTCCTGGGTGTCGGCGCGGTCCAGCTTGGCGACATAGACCCCCGAGACCGCGGTCGCCGGTACGTTCCAGGAGGCCGAGACCGCCCAGTTGCCGCAGTCGGTGATCTCGGTGGAGGTCTCGCGGTAGCAGTTGGGCTGGTTCTGCGGGAGGCTCGCCGAAGGGGTCACCGCGGTGATCCTGCGGGCGCCGTCACCGCCGTAGTAGCCCATCCGGTAGATCGTGATCTGGTAGGCCGAGGCGTCGGTGTCGATCTTGAAGTCGATCCGGTTGCCCACGTCGACGCTGATGTCGGTCGCGAACCCCTGGATCGAGTCGTCGCCCGCTCCGGTGATCCCCCACTCGCTCGAGGGGGCACCGGGCTTGCTGTTCTCGCAGGAGATCTTGTTGCCCGCCGGTCCGCACGGGTCGGCACTCGCGCTCGACGCGGTGACGATCGTGATGATGGGGGCGACGAGTACTACTCCGAGCAACGCGGCCAGTCCCGTTCGCAGCTTCACGGTCATGTTCCTTCGGGTCAGGCCCGCGAGCTCTCGTCGCGTAGCCAGGTGGTGTGGTCGCCGGACCGGACGGCTCTACGGGAGAGCTTCCGGGCGACGAGAGTGACTGTCAGGAAGACCGGGACCCGAAACCCGATCGTCGGCTGACGCAGCCCGAGCATGAGCAAGTCCGATAGCGAAGTGGATCCGTGCCGAGCCCCGTGATCGTCGGCTTGGGTGTTGCCGGTCGCGACGCGGATCCGACGCCTGACCAGGTCTTTCGTCGTACGAGGCGGCCGCACGACCACGACCGCGTCGGTGACGACGCGCCGCTCGGCGGGCGTGAACAGCTCCGAGGCGACGAGGTCGTCGTTCATCAGACCTCCCCGGGGGCCGGTGCCGGCGGCGTCGACCCGCGCCTGCCCCTCGGCGCTGAGGCAGAAGGCGCCGCGGCCGAACAGGCCGCTGCGTACGGCGGGGAGGGCCTGCCAGACCCGGTAGTAGGCACGGACCGGCCAGGACGACTCCGCCAGCGGCACCGACCGCTCGGGAGCGACGGCCAGCACGCCGTCCTCCTCGAGCGCGTCGACCACCCGGAGCAGGTCCGTGCCGGTGAGGCGTACGTCGGCGTCCAGATGAAGCCTCGGGTAGGTCGTGGCCGCGGCGTTGCCCACCTCGACCGCGCGCAGCTTGGAGGCCTCGGCGATCTCCAGGACGCGTACGCCGGGGATCCTCCGCGCGACCGCCGCCGTGTCGTCGGTGCACCCGTTGCACACGACCACGACATCGACAGCGCCCTCAGGGACGCCGTCGAGCAGGGCCGCCAGGTTCCCCGCCAGCCCCCGGGCCTCGTTGTGCGCCGGCACCACGACACTCACGATCATCGGCGGCGCACCCCGTCGGCGATGACGAAGTTGATCATGTTGCTGTTGTCGTACTCCCTGGCGATGACCCGGCCGGGGTTGCCGCCGACGAGGCTGTGCGGCGGGACGTCCTTTGACAGCACCGTGCCGGCGGAGATCGTGCAGCCGTCGCCGACCGTGATCGCACCACAGATCACGGCGCCGGGGCCGATCCAGACGTCGTCGCCGATCGTGGGCAGCCCGTGGTCGCCGTCGGCGATGCGCTGGCCGATCGTCACGTTCTGATGGAGCACGCAGTTGCTGCCGATCACTGCCGGTCCGACGATGATCCCCGAGCGGTGCATGAGCAGGAGCCCCGGGCCGATGTCGGCGCGGCGGAAGATGTCGGCGTGGTGGATCCGGATGTTGCGCCGGTTCCAGAACCAGTAGAGGCCGAGCGCCAGCACGCCGAGCAGCGGGCGATGGGTGCGCAGCCGACCGGCCCAGCGCCCGAAGCGGTAGCAGGCGACGCAGTGCAGCTCGTAGTCGAAGAGCCAGAACCGCAGCTTGGACAGCCCGGACGTACGCGGACCGTCGAGAACGATCGCGTACATCTTGTCCAGGTCGATCTCGAGATCGCCTACCTCGCGGGCATCGTCAACTAGCAAGGGACTCTCGTTCCCGGGTCGCTGTCTTCCGGCCGACGTACGCGACCAGGTTGGCGACCCCGTCGAGGTTCTCGGGGACGGTCTCGGTCTCGTGGACGGAGATCTCGAACTCCGCCTCGAGGAACTCGATGAGCTCCAGGATCCCGGTCGAGTCGATGACACCCGACTCGACCAGCGACTCCGACGGTGCGGGAAGCCGATCCGCATCGCCCAGCAGCAGGCTGTCGAGGATGAAGCCTTCGATCGTGCGCTGTACGTCCGCCATCACGTCTCCCTGTCTGTGAACGCTCGAGAATCTCCGCGCTTCCGTTTCTGCCAGCAGGAGGGCCGCCGGAGCCGAACTGGGCCCGTAGATGCCGATATTGGGTGATAAACGCACCTGCTCCGAGGTCCCGGCACCCCTGCGCGGACGACCCTTCGAGGACCGGACGGGATCGATCGAGGAGCGCCATGTGCGGGATCTGCGGGGTGCTGAGCAGCACCGAGGTGCCTGACCCTGTGCTGATACGGCGCATGTTGGGGGCCTTGACCCATCGCGGCCCCGACGGCAGCGGCTACTACCGCGACGAGCGGGTCGCGCTCGGCCACACCCGGTTGGCGATCGTGGACACCGTCGGCGGCACCCAGCCGATGTCGAGCCGATCCTGCCGGTCGTCGGCGGAGCACGAACAGGTCTGGGTCACCTTCAACGGCGAGATCTACAACCACGTCGAGCTGGCCGCCCAGCTTCGCTCGCGCGGCCACGTCTTCGACACCCGCTCGGACACCGAGGTCATCGTGCACGCGTGGGAGGAGTGGGGGCCCGGCTGTTTCGAGCGGTTCAACGGGCAGTGGGCGCTGGCCATCTGGGACCGCCGGACGGGCTCGCTCATCCTCTCCCGAGACCCTTTCGGCGTACGACCGCTCTTCTACACCCGTGCCGGCGGTCAGCTGCTCTTCGCCTCCGAGGTGAAGGCTCTGTACGCCTCCCCCGACGTGCCGCGCGAGCTGGACCCGGCCGGGCTGGACCAGGCGCTGACGCTCTGGTCCGCGGTCGCTCCGCGCACCGTGTTCCGCGACATCGCGCAGGTGCCGCCGGGCTCCTACCTCTCCATAAGAAGCGGGCACAGCAGGAACGGGGTCGAGGTCGAGCGCCGCTACTGGGCGCCGACGTTCCCGCCGGCGGGAGCCGAGGAGCTCACCGACCTGGGGGCGAACGCCGAGGCGCTGCGTACGGCGCTGACTGCCGCCACCCGGCTGCGGTTCGAGCGCAGCGACGTGCCGGTGGCTGCATACCTCTCCGGCGGGATCGACTCCGCGGTCACGGCCGGCACGATCGCCGCCGACAGGGCAGTGAGCGGCGCCTCGGCACCGCTGCACACCTTCTCCCTCCGGTTCGCCGAGGCCGAGTTCGACGAGGGCGGCTTCCAGGCGCTCATGGCCGAGCGGCTGGGCACCGTCCACCATGACGTCGTGGTCGGCGAGCGCGACATCGCCGAGGTCTTCCCTCAGGTCGTACGCCACGCCGAGACGCCGCTGCTACGGACCGCTCCGGCCCCGATGTTCCTGCTCTCCCGGCTGGTGCGGGAGACCGGCTTCAAAGTGGTCGTCACCGGCGAGGGCGCCGACGAGGTGCTCGGTGGCTACGACATCTTTCGCGAGGCCAAGATCCGCGACCTGTGGCTGCGGGACCCGGCCGCCGCCGAGGACGCGGTGGGCCAGCTCTACCCGTGGATGCATCGCTCCCCCAACCAGACGCCGGCGTTCGCGCGGCGCTTCTTCTCGCGCAACCTCGCCGCGGACGACCTGGCGATGTCGCACCGGCCGCGGTGGGACTCCACGGCGGTGCTGACCTCGATGCTGCGGCCGGAGCTCCGCTCGATCGGCGGCGCGGCCGAGGGCGTCGTCGCGGCCATGCCCGTCGCGGCCGCCTCGTGGGACCCGGTCGCGCGGGCCCAGTGGCTGGAGATGACGACCCTGCTGCCCGGTTACATCCTGGCCTCTCAGGGCGACCGGATGCTGATGGGCAACTCCGTCGAGGGCCGGTTCCCGTTCCTGGACCCGCACGTCGCCGAGCTCGCCGGGCGCATCCCAGCCGAGCACAAGATCTGGGGCATGGACGAGAAGCACCTGCTCAAGCGGGCCTTCGCCGACCTGGTGCCCGATCAGATCCTGCACCGGCCCAAGCAGCCCTACCGAGCGCCGGACGCGGCCTCCTTCTTCGCCGGCGGCACGCCGGACTGGGTCTTCGACGTCACCTCGAGCGCCGCCCTGGAGGCGGCCGGTGTCTTCCGTCCGGAGCTCGTCCAGCGACTGCTGGAGAAGGCCGCGCGGACCGGCGGGCGCGGTCTCGGCAACACCGACAACATGCGCCTGGTCGCCGTCTTGTCCACCCAGCTGCTGCACAGCGAGCTGCTCACCGCACCGACCTCATCGGCTGCTCCGCCAGCCCCGCTCACCGTCTTCGACCCCACTCTCGGGACCACCAGTCTCGAGCCCGCCGGAAGGACACCAGCCCAGCCATGAACAGCACCGTCACGACCAGCCCAGAAACAAGCCCAGCCGCAACGTACGGACTGGAGGCGCTCCGCTTCGAGGAGGAGGCGGAGGCGAAACGGATCGGCGACGCGATCCGCCGCTACCTGGTGGCCAACAAGCGCAAAGGCATCGTGCTTGGCGTCTCGGGCGGGATCGACTCCAGCGTGGTCGCCGCACTGGCGGTCAAAGCGCTCGGGCCGGACCGGGTCTTCGCGCTGCACATGCCCGAGCAGGAGTCGTCGGACGACACCATCGGGTTCAGTACGAAGCTGACCGACTCGCTCGGGATCAGGTCCACGCTCGAGGACATCTCCCCGGTCCTGGTCGGCCTCGGCGCCTACCAGCGGCGTGACGACGCGATCCGGCGGGTCGTGCCTGCGTACGGCCCGGGGTGGAGGTCGAAGATCGTGCTGCCCAGCGTGGTCGACTCCGACGCGTTCCGGCTCTTCTCGGTCGTCGTCGAGGACCCCTACGGCACCCAGAGCACGCACCGCCTGACCACCGAGGCCTACCTGGAGATCGTGGCGGCGACCAACTTCAAGCAGCGTGCCCGCAAGGCCTTGGAGTACTTCCACGCCGACCGGCTCAACTACGCCGTCGCCGGCACCCCTAACCGGCTGGAGTACGACCAGGGCTTCTTCGTAAAGCTCGGCGACGGTGCCGCCGACCTGAAGCCGATCGCGCACCTCTACAAGTCGCAGGTCTACGCGATGGCCGCTCACCTCGGCGTACCCGAGGAGATCCAGGCCCGCCCCTCGACCACCGACACCTACTCCCTGGAGCAGTCCCAGGAGGAGTTCTACTTCTCGCTGCCCTACGAGCGGATGGATCTGTGCCTCTACGGCTTGAACAACGGGGTGCCGACCGCCGAGGTCGCCGACGCCACCGGGCTCACCGTCGAGCAGGTCGAGCGCGTCTATCGCGACATCGAGCAGAAGCGCCGGACCACCGCCTACCTCCACGCCGCCCCCGAGCTCGTGGACGAGGTGTCATTGAATATCAATGAGTCTTGATATAACGTCGCAGGCATGAGCACACCACCATTCATCCCTGCTGACCACCTCGGCGCCGTGAACCGTGCGCTGACCACCACGACCCGCGGCGGCGAGGAGCTGCGCATGCTCGTCGTCGAGCGCAGCTACGACGCCGCGCCGGACGAGGTCTGGGACGCGCTGACCACCAAGGAGCGCATCCCGCGTTGGCTGATGCCGGTCACCGGCGACTTCGAGGTCGGCGGCCGCTACCAGCTCGAGGGCAACGCCGGCGGCGAGATCCTCGCCTGCGACCGCCCCAAGCTGCTCTCGATCACCTGGGACTACGGCGACATGAGCTCGTGGGTCGACGCGACCCTGACCGCCGCCGGCGACCGTACGCTGCTCCGTCTCGAGCACTCCGCTCCCGTTCCCCCGGAGCAGTGGAAGGAGTTCGGCCCGAGCGCCGTCGGCATCGGCTGGGAGCAGATGCTGCTCGCCCTTGCCCTCCACCTCCCGGCCCCCGAAGCCGAGAAGATGGATCCGATGTCCCCCGACGCCCTGCCCGCGATGATCGAGCACACCAAGGGCTCCGCCGCCGCCTGGGTCGAGGCCGACATCGCATTCGGCACGGACCCCGAGCAGGCCCGCGCCGCCGGCGACCGCTGCGTGGCCGCCTACACCGCGATGCCGGAGTAGGGGCAGGCGCTTGCACGCCTTCGACATCCTCGGAGACCCTGTACGCCGCCGCATCCTCGAGCTCCTGGCCGCCGGCGACCTCACCTCCGGCGAGATCGTGGAGACCATCTCCGCCGAGTTCGGCATCCGCCAGCCCGCAGTCTCGATGCAGCTCAAGGTCCTGCGCGAACATGGCTTCGCCACCGTACGCCCCGAAGGCACCCGCCGCATCTACTCCATCGACACCGGACCCATGGCCGAGGTCGACGCCTGGCTCAACCAGTTCCGCCACTTCTGGACCCAGCACCTCGACGCTCTCGATACGGAGATTCGGCGGGGGCGCCGGAAGGGTTCTACGGGGGGCTGAGTCGCTTAGGACGGTGGCCGCCGACCCTGTAGTGGATGGTGTTCACGCCGAATCCCGGAGTCAAGGACGGCCTTCGGCCGCCGGCTTCGCCGGTCGCCTGCGGCGATCCTTGACACCGTGATCCAGCGAGAAATTTGGCTGGCTATCGGGTCGGCGGCGGGGTATGGCGCAGCGGATTTCGGGTTGGGTACGGGCTCGGGGCCCAGGGTTGGCCGGTCCTGCCAGGGGAGGGTCTGCGGGGCGCTGCGCTAGACGATGACACCTTGTGAATCGTTCACGAGGGATAGCGCCCGGGCCATGCCGGAGGCCACTGGTCGTCGGCTATCACAGAGGGTCCGAGTTCGTGAACCCCTTCACAAGGTCGACCCGGTAGGCCCGGCAGACGGGGTAGGCCGGAGCAGGCCGGAGCAGGCCGCAGCGCGGTCAGACGCAGCGGGTGAACCGGATCCGTCCGTCCGGGAGGCGCTCATAGTCGTAGTTGGGGTCGTGGATCCGGCGATGATCGCTGGGACACAACAGCACCATGTTCGCCAGATTCGTAAGCCCGCCTGCCGACCACGGTTTCAGATGATGCGCTTCAGTCCATGCCGCTGGTGCATCACAGTCCTCGGCCTGGCAACACTTGTCCCGCAACCGGAGTGCACGGTGTTGGACCGGATGGGCCAGCCTTGTAGTGCGGCCGAAGTCGAGAATCTCCGAGCCGGTGCCGAGTACGACGGGGATCAG
>NZ_JBEXSD010000037.1:0-56334 GCF_040613495.1 Nocardioides sp. NPDC006273
CTGGGCGCACCTGGACGAGACCGGGGCAGTGGTGGCGCTCGGCGCACAGGCCACGCCGCCTCGCTCGGATGCTGACGGCGAGACGGTCCGACTCGGCGGTTGCTGCGGCTGATCTCAGCCGTTGACGCGGGTGGTGAGCCCGGTCGGGCCGCCGGGGCGGCCGTGGCACTGCTTGAACTTCTTGCCCGAGCCGCAGGGGCAGCTCTCGTTGCGGCCGACCTTGGCGTAGGGGTCGTCGGCGTTGCTGACGGTGCCCTGCGCCTCGGCCTGCCCCTGCTCGTCCGGGCCGGAGAAGGCCAGGCGCTTGGGAGTCGCAGGCTTCTGCAGACCCGGCGCGACGATGTGGGGCGACCCGCTCGGCGCCTGCTCCGCGGACTGCGACCTCAGGGCGGCGGAGATGTCCTGGAGACCACCGGCCTGTCCGACACCGACCGGCGGCTCGGCGAGCGCGCCCTCGTGCATCGGACCGGCGTGACGGGTGCCGTCGGGGTGGTAGTGGAACTCGGGCTCCGTCTGCTCGACCTGGACCTCCAGGTTGAACAGGTAGCCGACCGTGGCCTCCTTGATGCCGTCCATCATCGCGGTGAACATGTCGTAGCCCTCGCGCTGGTACTCGACCAGCGGGTCGCGCTGGGAGTAGGCGCGCAGCCCGATGCCCTCACGCAGGTAGTCCATCTCGTAGAGGTGCTCACGCCACTTGCGGTCCAGCACCGAGAGGACGACCTGACGCTCGACCTCGCGCATGCCCTCCTCGCCGACCTCTTCCTCGCGGCGGTCGTAGGCCTCCTGGGCGTCCTTCTTGAGGACGTCGATCAGCTCGTGGCGGTCGAGGTCGGCCTTGCTGCCCCCGGCGTCCGCGATCAGCTTCTTCGGGTCGACCGAGACCGGCCAGATCTGCTTGAGGTCGGTCCACAGCTGGTCGAGGTCCCACTCCTCGGCGAACTCCTGGGTCGCTCCGATGACGACGCCGGCGACGACGTCGTCGATGAAGGTCCGGATCTGGTCCTCGAGGTCGGCGCCCTCGAGCACCTCACGGCGCTCGGCGTAGATCACCTTGCGCTGGCGGTCCATGACGTCGTCGTACTTGAGGACGTTCTTGCGGGACTCGAAGTTCTGGCCCTCGACCTGGGTCTGCGCGTTGGCGATCGACTTGGTCACCGACTTGGCCTCGATCGGCACGTCGTCGGGGATCTTCAGCGTGGTCAGGATGCGGTCGACCCACTCGCCCTTGAACAGGCGCATCAGGTCGTCCTCGAGCGACAGGTAGAAGCGGGACTCGCCCGGGTCACCCTGACGGCCGGAACGACCGCGCAGCTGGTTGTCGATGCGTCGGGACTCGTGGCGCTCGGTGCCGAGGACGTAGAGGCCACCGAGCTGGGCGACCTCGTCGTGCTCGGCGGCGACCTGCGCCTTGATCCGCTCGACGGTCGGCGCCCAGGCCTGCTCGTACGCGTCAGCCGTCTCGCCCGCGGGCTCCAGGCCCTGCTTACGAAGCTCCTGGTCAGCCAGGAAGTCGACGGAACCACCGAGCATGATGTCGGTGCCTCGGCCGGCCATGTTGGTGGCGACCGTGACCGCACCCTTGTGACCGGCGAGCGCGACGATCTTGGCCTCGTCGGCGTGGTACTTCGCGTTCAGGACGGTGTGCGGGACACCGCGCTTCTTGAGGATGTTGCCGAGGTACTCGGACTTCTCCACCGAGACGGTGCCGACCAGCACCGGCTGGCCCTTCTTGTGGCGCTCGACCAGATCATCGGCGACGGCCTCGTACTTCGCCTCCTCGGTCCGGTAGACGAGGTCGGGCTGGTCCTTGCGGATCATCGGCTTGTTGGTCGGGATCGGGACCACGCCGAGCTTGTAGATCTTGTCGAACTCCGACTCCTCGGTCATCGCCGTACCGGTCATGCCGGAGAGCTTCTCGTAGAGGCGGAAGTAGTTCTGCAGGGTGATGCTCGCGAGGGTCTGGTACTCCTCGCGGACCTTCACACCCTCCTTGGCCTCGATCGCCTGGTGCAGACCGTCGTTGTAGCGGCGGCCCGCGAGCATGCGGCCGGTGTGCTCGTCGACGATCAGGACCTCGCCGTCGGCGACGACGTACTCCTTGTCGCGGCGGAAGAGCTCCTTGGCCTTGATCGAGTTGTTCATGAACGAGATCAGCGGCGTGTTGACCGCCTCGTAGAGGTTCTCGATGCCC
This sequence comes from Nocardioides sp. NPDC006273, assembly GCF_040613495.1. NCBI lineage: Bacteria > Bacillati > Actinomycetota > Actinomycetes > Propionibacteriales > Nocardioidaceae > Nocardioides > Nocardioides sp. NPDC006273. The sequence continues at coordinate 2,195 of NZ_JBEXSD010000037.1, forward strand.
AGGTGGTCCTCCACCTGGGTGATGCCACGCTCGAGGACCGCGATGGTGCGCTTCTTCTCGTCGACCTCGTAGTCGACGTCCTTGGTCAGCGACTTGGCGATGGTGGCGAACTCGTCGTACCACTTCACGTCATCCTCGGTCGGGCCCGAGATGATCAGCGGCGTGCGGGCCTCGTCGATGAGGATCGAGTCGACCTCGTCGACGATCGCGAAGAAGTGGCCGCGCTGGACCAGGTCCTCCATGGCGGAGGCCATGTTGTCGCGCAGGTAGTCGAAGCCGAACTCGTTGTTGGTGCCGTAGGTGATGTCGCAGCTGTAGGCCTCACGGCGCTGGGCCGGGGTCATCTGCGGCAGGATCACGCCGACGGAGAGGCCGAGGAAGCCGTAGATGCGGCCCATCATCTCGGCCTGGAACTTGGCCAGGTAGTCGTTGACCGTGACGATGTGGACGCCCTCGCCTGCCAGCGCGTTGAGGTAGGCCGGCAGCACCGCGGTCTGGGTCTTGCCCTCACCGGTCTTCATCTCGGCGATGTTGCCGAGGTGGAGCGCCGCCCCGCCCTGGATCTGGACGTCGTAGTGACGCTGGCCCAGGACGCGCTTGGTGACCTCACGGACGGTGGCGAACGCCTCGGCCATGATGTCGTCGAGGTCCTCGCCGTTCTCCAGGCGTTGCTTGAACTCGTCGGTCATCCCGCGCAGCTCGTCATCGCTCATCGCGACGAACTCGTCCTCGATCGAGTTGACGGCCTTCGAGATGGCCTCGAGCTCGCGAAGGATCTTACCTTCGCCGAGGCGAAGGATCTTGTCGAGAATTGCCACGGTGGCGGGCTCCTACTAGCGGCAGACAGATAGCACGCTCACTCTACCCACCTGCCGGTCGCTGGCTCACACCAACGGCGCAAGGAGAGGCGCCAGGTCGCCCGAAGGCGCGACCTCGATGGCCTCCAGGCCCAGCCAGCCGGCGAGTCGCTCGAGCTCGGCGGCCAGCTCGATCGCCGTCTCCACCGGCGCGCCGTCCTCCGCGTATGCGCCCTTGACCTGGAGTTTCCGGTTCTTGCGATCGGCCTTCAGGTCGACGCGGCCGACGATGTGCTCACCGAGGAGGAACGGCAGCACGTAGTAGCCGTGGATCCGCTTGTGTGCCGGCGTGTAGATCTCGATCCGGTAGTGGAAGTCGAAGAGCGCCTCGGTGCGCTCCCGCTCCCACACGAGCGGGTCGAACGGGCTCAGCAGCGCACGGGCGCCGATGCGCCGCGGGAGGCGGGACCCGGTGAAGAGGTACGCCTTCCTGCGGATGCCCTCGACCGTGACCGGCTCCACCTCGCCGGCGTCGACGAGCTGGTTCAGCGCGCGGGTCGTGTCGTCCACCCGCATCCGGAAGTAGTCGGCGATGTCCTTGGCGCTGCCGACCCCGTGAGACCGGGCGGCGCGGCGTACGAGCTCGAGCTGGGCCTCCTCCTTCGACGGCGTCGGTGCGTCCAGATGGACTCGCGGGATGACCCGGTCGGGCAGATCGTAGGCCACCTCGAACTGGTCGTTGCGGTGCGAGATCGCCAACTCGCCGAACATGTAGAGGATGTCGAGGGCCTTGCGGGAGTCGGACCAGTTCCAGCCCCAGTGGTCCTTGCTCTGCGGGCCGGCGTCGTCGAGCGCCCTGGCCGCCTCACGGGCGGTGAGCGCCCCCTGCTCGGCCACCAGCGCCAGCACCTTCTCCTTCATCCCGTCCGGCACGCCGCCCCACCACTTGGAGTCCTTCTGGGCGCGGTACTGATCCATCCGCCACTGCATGTGCGGCCAGAGCTCGACCGGCATGAACGCCTGCACGTGAGCCCAGTACTCCACCATCCGGCGGTCCCGCTGGCCGCTGCTGGCGCGGTGCAGGAGCCCGGTGTCGTACGCCCCCATCCGGCTGTAGAGCGGCATGTAGTGCGCGCGCTGCAGGACATTGACCGAGTCGACCTGGAGGACCCCGGTGCGCTCCAGCGTGCGCTGGAAGGTGCGCATCGTGGGTGTCGTGTGGGGTTTGTCAGCGAAGCCCTGCGCCGCCAGCGCGATCCGGCGGGCCTGAGATATCGAGAGCGACTGCACGATCCGACTCTAGGACCAGTTCCGGACAAGGTTCGTCCGGAACCGGATTTCATTCCAGCACAGGAACTGGAGTGTCGCCGGAGGAGAGGCGTTCAAGATGCTCCTCGTCGCACCAGCCGCACTCCAGTCCGAGCTCGGACTCGCCTTCGGAGCCGTCGAGCAGGCGGCTGATCGTGCCCCAACCGGCCACGCGCATGGCGAGGGCCTGGTCATCCGGCACGCTCATGGTGGCCCGAACCGCGACGACCTCCTCGGCACGCAAGGAGATCATCCACACCCATTCCTCGTCGTCGACGGGGATGTCTGCGGCCTTCCAGACGAAGAACAGGGGCCCACGCTCGCCTTCGATGCGTACACAGCGACCGGCCAGCTCAGCGGATGAGCATGGATCGGCGCTCATCCACTCGGGTGGGGCGGGGGCGGCGAGCACGTCGTACGTCACCTGGAACCGCATGCCCGTGCCCGTGTCGATCATGGGGTGGCCGTGATCGGGCTCCAGGCGCCCGCCGATCGCGTCGTCGCCGAACTCCATCAGCAACGAGGACGTGACGATGCCTGCGAAGTGGTCATCACCGCCGTACCCGGTCAGGAACGACATGGCGATCGCGTGGTCCGCGCTGCGGCTTTCCTCCGGCCAGCCGTTCAGCTGCTCCCCGAGAGCCTGTGTCTCCGCGGTCACCGCATAGCGCATTCGGGGGTCTTCGAGGACCGCCACGGCGTCATCGACACTGAAGGGGAGATCCAGGCGACGTGGATCGCCGGTGATCTTGGCACCCGACCATTCCATCGAGGACGTCTCCCCGCTACCTCGCAGCATGGTGACCCACACGCTCCCCGGATCCTCCTCGGGCTCCTCCATCACCCAGGCCAGCTGGAGCACGGCGTCGTCCACGTCTGTGTGCAGCTCGGTGCATTCGAAAGTCCGGTGAAGGTCATCACATGGCTGTGCCAGCTCCCATTGCTCTGGTGAGACACCGATACGCACCAGGTCACCATCCGAGGCCTCGTCGCCATCCGACGCGGGATAGCGCAGATCCACCGACACCAGGTCGGCCGGGAAGGAGTCGTCCGACGAGGTCTCCCCCAGGCTCGTGGGTTGGCCCGGAAGACTCTCGAGCGCCACCGCCGCCGCCTCCCGGGGCGTGATGGTCCGAGCTGAGGATCCCGGATCGGTCAGCCGGGCGCACCCGGTGACCGCAAGTGCAACCGCCACCAGCCCCACGGCCCGCACAACGCCAGTTCTCACCCGGCGCAGGGGGTTCGTGTCGTACGCCCCCATCCGGCTGTAGAGCGGCATGTCGTGCGCCCGCTGCGGCACGATGACCGAGTCCACCTGGGGAACCCCGGAGCGTTCCAGCGCGATCCGGTGGGCTCGGGACCGGCTGGATGTCTGGGAGCGGGGCTGCACGGGTCGACTCTAGAGCCAGTTCCGGACAACAGCCGCCCGGAGTCGGTCTAGGGCCTGTTTGAAACTCGGACAGCGCCGGCCAGACGCCGAGTTCTCAAACAGACCCTAGGGCCCCTAGGGCCCATCTGGGCCACCAAACCTTCGGGCAAGCAGCGCGACACGGCCACACCCGACGCACCGCGTGGGCGAAAGCGACGGCCAGTACGCCGTCCATCCTGCCGCTTTCGCCCACTCGCGGTTCACAGCGGGCCGAAGACCACGTGCACCTCCGCATCCAGTGCCAGCCCCTCCAGCACCCCGAGCAGCTTGCGCTCCTCGAAACGGAAGTGGGACTCCATGATCGCGGCGATGCCCTCGAGGTGCTTCCCGAGGTCTTCGGGGGTGGCGGCCTGGTCGACAGCGGCCTGGAGGCCGCCGAGGAGATACCCGATCATCGAGTGGTCCTGCTCGAGGTAGCGGATCGTCTCGCGCAGCTCGGGACGGGCGCGGGCGATCGCCGGGAAGAGCTCTCGGTCCTCACCCTCGTGATGGCCGGTCAGGGCCTCGCAGAACCCGTGGCAGAACAGCAGCAGATCACGGGCCGCGGGTTCGGCAGGATCTCCCGCGTCGATGGCCTCCTGCGTCACTCGCAGTGCCTTGCGCAGCCGGTCATGGACCCGCCGCATCTCGTCTGCCCAGGCGATCAGCCTGGTCTTCTCGCCCTCAGTCACGTGAGGGCGAAGGGAACGACAACATCAGTCGTGCTCCTTCGTGTCCGGCGCCTCCATGCCTGACACGGTCTGTCACCGGCACGCGACGCTGGCGTCAGCCTAGGGCATGGCCGCGGCTCAGTCGACGTTGAGGAGCTTCTGACGCACGGCGTACATGACCGCTTCCATGCGGGAGTGGGCCTGAAGCTTCTCGAGGATGTTGCGGACATGGTTCTTGACCGTGTTCTCGGAGATGAACAGCCGCTTGGCGATCTCGCGGTTGTTGAGCCCCTTCGCGACCAGGCCGAGGACCTCGAGCTCGCGGTCGGTGAGCTTGGGCCCGGGGACCGGGGAGCGGTCCGGCTTCGACATCTGCTTGAACTCCTCCATCAGCTTGACCGCCATGGAGGGGCTGATCAGGGACTGGCCCTCGGCGACGACCCGGATCGCCTGGGCGACCTGGTCGATCGAGGAGTCCTTGAGGAGGTAACCCTTGGCGCCGGCCTTGATCGCGTCGTAGAGGTCGGCCTCCTCGTCCGAGACCGTCAGCATGATGATGTGGGCCGAGGGTACGGCGTCCTTGATGGCGACGCAGGCCTCCAGGCCGGTCTGCTTGGGCATGCGTACGTCGAGCAGCACGACGTCCGGAGCGGAAGCCGCGGCGCGCTCGGTGCCCTCGATGCCGTTGGTCGCCTCACCGATGACCTCGATGCCGGGCTCGCTGGCCAGCAGCGCGACCAGTCCCCTCCGGAAGAGCTCCTGGTCGTCGACAACCAGGACGCGGACCGGCTCACGATCGGCACCAGACGTAGATGACACGAATGCATCATGGCATGTAACCCATGATGGCAAAGAGAATGGCCGGGACTCATCCATCTGAGGGATGGAAAAGTCCCGGCCGACGTGCCTGGCCTCGGTGGTCGAGCTTGTCGAGCCCTCAGACGAGGTCTGCGCGGTTGAGCGCGATCACCCCGTAGTCGTAGCCCCTCCGGCGGTAGACGACCGACGGTCTCATCGAGTCCTTGTCGATGTAGAGGTAGAAGTCGTGTCCGACCAGCTCCATCTCGTAGAGCGCCTGGTCGAGCGTCATCGGCTCCGCTGTGTGCGACTTCTCGCGGACCACCAGCGGCCCCTCCCCCGTCACCGTGATCGGACCGACCTGGTGCTCGCGCACGGTGTCCTCCTCGAGCTGCTCCGAGTCGTTGGCCGAGGCCAGGCCGTCGGGCTCGATGCCCGCCAGCGCCTGACCGACAGACACCGGCGTACGGCGTCCGCGGTGGACTCTGCGGCGGTCGGCGGCACGGCGCATCTGGGATGCCATCTTGTCGACAGCCAGGTCCAGCGCCCCCATCTTGTCCTCCGCACACGCCTCGGCCCGGATGACCGGACCCTTCGAGTACGCGGTGAGCTCGACGTGTACGGCGCCCTTGTGCTGGCGCGGGTTGGGCTCGTTGTCGACCTCCACGTTGATCCTGATGATGCGGTGGTCGTGCTTCTCGAGCTTCGCGAGCTTCTCGGCTACGTGAGCGCGATAGCGGTCTGAGACCTCAGCGTTGCGGGCCGTGACGACAACTTCCATGGGTACCTCCCGGTGTTTCGGGGTTGGCGGAATCCCGGACGATCAGCGCATGTGATCGCCGGGGTACGGAGTCCGCCTGGCCGACCTGGTCTTCGACCCCACAATCGCCTGCTGAGGCTTAGCAGCTTGGTGCCACTCCACCTTCTCCTCGCCGGTTCCCGTATCTGACGGGAGGGCTCGGGCAGGACTCATCTCTAAGCCGCACCGTGATCCCCTTGCCCCAAAATCTGGGTGCGAAGGGTTACGTGGACCGTTTTGCCTGCGACTGGCATCGGCTTGCCGCTCGAATGCCCGCGATGCGGACCTCTCTGCGACGCAACCACGGACCCAGACGGACTCCATGTAGTGACGGTAGTTCGCCGATGTGCCCCACGAAAGCCCTTCAACAGAATTACATGACGGTTTCCTGCATTTGAACGCGAGACCGACGCTGGGTGGCCGCCACGGTCGTGATCGCTTTCACGTCGAGCCCGACCGATTCCAGCGCTCGTTGCGCCTCCCGCGCGGTCGCGCCGGTGGTGATCACGTCGTCGCAGACGACGAACGTCGCCCGCGGGAACGTTCTGGCGAGTGTCCGGATGCCGGACGCAGGGCAGGTGATCGAGCCCTCCAGGTTGGCCTGTCGCTGCCTCGAGTCGAGGCCGGCCTGGTCCACGACGCCGGGTCTGGTGCGAAGCAGGCGGTGATGGCGTACGCCGAGGCCGTGCCGCCGCAGCATGACGGCTGCTCCGCGCGTGATCGCCGCGGTGCTGTCGAGGCCGCGCTCGCGCACGGAGGCACGTCTGGAGGGGACCGGGACGAGGATCGTCGGGCCGGCTCCGGTCTCCGCCAGCGCCTCGAGGACCGAGAGGGCCAGCAGACCGGACAGGGCTCGGCGGAGCCCGAGAAGCTGATGCTCCTTGAGGCCGATGACCATCTCCTTGAGAGTGCCTTTGTAGGGTCCGGCCGCGAAGACGGGGGCGAGGCCCGGCGGCGCCGGGGCGGGCGGGCTCAGCCGAGCGCCGTCCGGGAGGCCGGCGCGACAGTCGTGGCACAGCAGCCTGCCCGGTCGTCGGCAGCCGACACAGCGGCCGCCGACGATCAGGTCGTGCCAGGCGTCGGCGAGAAGGTTGCTCACGACCGTGAGTCGATCAGGGTCACCGGCCGCGTGGCAACCAGATGCGGCGCTTCTGTGGATAAGGCTGTGGATAACTCGCGGTCAGTTCTGGTAGCTCACGTCGGAGAGGTCGGAGGGCAGCGCCAGATCGAACCTGTCGAGAGGGTCGAGCAGGGTCGTGCCCGAGATCGCGTAGAGGCGGGCCGAGGCCACCGGAGAGCCGACGACACCGGTGACCCGGTCGCTGAGGGTGTAGCGCTCGCCGCTGGGCGCACCGTCGAGCGAGACCGACTGGAACAGCGCGGTCGAGCCGATCTTCTGGACCGCGACGATGGTGGTCGGCGAGGTCCAGGCGATGTCGGTGATCTGCATCGTCGCCGCATCCGGGTGCGGCAGCAGGACGGCGGAGGTCGCGGTCGTGATCTCGCCCTTCGGGCTGGCCCGCAGGCGACTGACCACGATGCGGTCCGAGAACTCGCCCTCGATCACCGCGACGAAACGGGTGCCGTCGCGAGAGACCAGGAACCGGGTGACGTTCTCGCCCGTCACGCCGGGGACGGCGACGCGGACGACGCGGTCCCCGGCGACGTACATCACCCGGGCGCCGGTCGAGTCCTTGTCGACCAGCCAGAGCCGCTCGGCGAGATCCCACGAGGGCCGCAACAGCCGGGTGCCGTTCACCGGCGCGTCGGAGAGCTTGCCGTCGCTGGTCAGCTCGCCGACGACGACGCCGGTGCGGTCGGCGGTGATCGCGGCGGCGGTCGAGCCGTTGGCGTCCACGGCGAAGTCGATCACGCCGTGGGGCTCCGCCCAGTCGCCGAGCACCGGCACCCACGGCTCACCGTTCTCGCCCGTGCTGGTCACCAGCGCGCCTCCGCGCAGCGCGAAGAGGTCGACCCTCGCCGAGGTGCCGTTGGGGTCGTAGCCGCTGCCGTTCTCGACGCTGAACGTCTCTCCGTACCCGGGCAGCACCACCGGCTCGCCGTCGATCGTGAGCCGGATGCGCTCTACGTTGGTGTCCTGGCGCAGGGTCCAGGCCAGCTGGGCACCCATGAGCTGGAGGTCCTCGGAGCTCTGCTCGCCCAGATCGCCGGCGAGGTCGACCTCAGCCACCCCGTCGCGTACGTCCACGGAGCGAGGCCCCTCCGCCGTGGCCGGGAGGGCGCTGCGGATCACCCCTTCCGCCTCGGCCCCCGGGCCGCTCAGCAGGCTGGAGACGAGAGTGGTGGCGTAGGAGGTGCCCTTGGGGGCGAAGATCGGCTCCGGCACCAGGGCGCGCCCGGCAGGTTCGACGTAGTAGAGGTTGCTGCGGGCGAAATGGGTGAGGAACCAGTCCTCCTCGACCACCAGGGCGTCCGGCGCCGAGCTGATCCGCCACTCGCCCTCGGTGCGAGTCAGCTCGAAGTCGAGGATCGCCTGCGAGGCGGCCAGTCCGCCGCGCCACACCCCGCGCTCGTCGAGCCAGCCGGCGTCCTCCAGCTCCACCGAGACTCGCGGCGAGGAGCCGACGTGGCTCCCGAGCTCGCCGTAGACCAGCGTGCGGGCGGCGGGCGCCCAGTCCATCGCCGCGTCCTTGGTGAGGTATCGACGGGCGTAGGCCGTGCTCATCGGGGTGGCCTTCATGGCGTCGAGGAAGCCGTCGACGATCTCACCAGGGGACGCCCCTGCCCGCGGAGCTCCGGGGTTGTACGGGATGAGCTCGTCCTCGGCGTTCGGCGCGGCCAGCTCGGCCCGTTGGACCGGACCGGAGTCCGGCACGCTCGAGCATGCCGACACGAGCAGCGCGACCACTGTCAGGACTGCGGCGAACACGGGTCTCACGACGCCTCCAAGGTGTCACGGGCATCGGCCGGGACCAGCGGGAGCGGGCTGTGTCGCAGCGCCGCGCCGGCGTGGCGGGGAAGCGTGAGCCGGAACTGCGCCCCCTGGTTCGGACGGCCCCAGGCCTGCAGCCAGCCGCCGTGGAGATGGGCGTCCTCGAGCGAGATCGACAGGCCCAGGCCGGTGCCGCCGCTGGAGCGGTCTCGGGCCGGATCGGCGCGCCAGAACCGGTTGAAGACCAGGGCCGTCTCCCCCGGCGCGAGCCCGACACCGTGGTCGCGCACCGTCAGCGCGGCGGCGTGCTCGTCGCTGTCGACCCGGATGGTGACGGTCTGGCCGACGAGAGCGTGGTCGGTGGCGTTGGCCACCAGGTTGCGTACGATCCGCTCGACCCGGCGATGGTCGACCTGGGCCGTGCACGGATGGTCCGGAGCGACGATCTTCAGCTCGATGTCTCGCTTCTCGGCGAGCGGCGTGTGGGCCTCGACGACCGCCCGGGTCAGCGCGGACAGGTCGGTGTCGTAGAGATCGAGCACCGCCGCTCCGGCGTCGAATCGGCTGATCTCGAGCAGATCGCTCAGGAGCGTCTCGAACCGGTCGAGCTCGGTCTGCAGCAGTTCGGCGGCACGGGCCGTCGGGGCGTCGAAGGTGTCCCTGGCCTCGTAGAGGACGTCGCTGGCCATGCGGACGGTGGTGAGCGGCGTACGCAGCTCGTGGGAGACGTCGGAGCTGAACCGTCGCTGGACGCGGGAAAGGTGCTCGAGCTGCCGGATCTGGTTCTGCAGGCCGCTGGCCATCTGGTTGAACGAGATCGCCAGGCCGGTGAGGTCGTCCCCGCCGCGGACGACCATCCGCTCCTCGAGGCGGCCGGCGGCGAGCCGCTCGGCCGTCCTGCGGGCGATCCGGATGGGCGTGACGACATGACGGGTCACGATCCAGCTGCCGACGCCGATCAGCAGGATCAGGATCGCGCCGGCGGCCAGGAGCCCTCGGGTGATGATCGCGAGCGTCTCCTGCTCCTGGTCCATCGGGAAGAGGAAGTAGATGTTGTAGGTGTCGTCGTGCAGCTCGAGCTGGGACCCGATCACGATGCCCGGGGTGGAGGAGGTGCGCTCGCCGTCGTCGAAGGAGACCCGGGTATAGGTCCAGGCCGGCTCGGCACGGATCGTCTGGAACCCGTCCTCGAGTGTGCGCGGGACGCTGCGTACGTCCAGACCGGGCGTCCACTCGACCCCGTTGTCGCTGATCCGGCCAGAGGTCGATGTCACCGGACCGGCCATGACGACTCCGTAGCCGCGCGAGAGGCTGCGCTGGATGATCGGATCACCCAGGTCGTTGCGCTGCAGCGGGGTGCCCCCGTTGGCCCCCGAGGTCTCGGCGATGCTCGAGCGCGCTGCGGAGAGCTCCTCGGAGGCCTCCGCCTTCGCCGCCGCGACCCGGTCCTGGACCAGCTCGTCGCTGATCTGCTCGAGCAGGACGAGCCCGACCAGGCTCACGGCGGCAGCGGTGAGCAGCATCGTGTAGACCACGACGCGGGTCTGGATCGACCGGCGCCACGTGGTCAGGAGCTTCTTGGGCGCCCGGGCTGCTACGCGGACGACCGGCTGGAGGGTCACACGGGCCCTGCCTTGTAGCCGACGCCACGGACGGTGAGGACGATCTCGGGGTTCTCCGGGTCGTGCTCGACCTTCGAGCGCAGGCGCTGGACGTGCACGTTGACCAGGCGGGTGTCGGCCGCGTGGCGGTAGCCCCACACCTGCTCCAGCAGCACCTCGCGGGAGAAGACCTGGTGAGGTTTGCGGGCCAGGCACTCCAGCAGGTCGAACTCGAGCGGCGTGAGCTGGATCCGCACGCCGTCGCGAACCACCTGATGACCAGCGACGTCGATGGTCAGGTCGCCGATCTCCAGCACCTCGGGCTCGGCGTCACCGTGCCTGCGTACGCGGGCCCGGATCCTCGCGATCAGCTCCTTGGGCTTGAAAGGCTTGACCACGTAGTCGTCGGCGCCGGACTCGAGACCGACGACGACGTCCACCGTGTCGCCCTTCGCGGTGAGCATGACGATCGGCACGCCCGACTCGTTGCGGATCTGCTTGCACACCTCGATGCCGTCCATCCCGGGAAGCATCAGGTCGAGCAGCACCACGTCAGGCTTGTAGTCGCGGAAGGCGGGCAGCGCCAGGTCACCGCGGGCGACCAGCCGCGAGTCGAACCCCTCTTGTCTCAGCACGATCGCGAGCATCTCGCTCAGCGAGGCGTCATCGTCGACGACGAGGACCTTTCCCTTGGCGGGCTGGTCGGAGGTGCTGCGATCGGCCATGTGCCCGATTCTGTCACCCCGTGCGTGTGACGCGTCACAGGAGCCACCCCACAACGCGCGAGTCGGCCCGTCCTGACCCGATTCATTGCCGAGTCGGCTCGTCATGACGAGCCGACTCGGCGAGATCTTCGGTCAGAACGAGCCGACTCGGCGAGGGTTCAGACGGGGCTCAGTAGCGGTACTGGTCCGACTTGAAGGGACCCTCGACCGGGACGCCGAGGTAGTCGGCCTGGGCCTGGTTGAGCTCGGTGAGCTCGACACCGAGGGCGTCGAGGTGGAGGCGGGCGACCTCCTCGTCGAGCGCCTTGGGCAGGACGTAGACGCCGATCGGGTACTGGTCGGTCTTGGTGAAGAGCTCGATCTGCGCCAGCGTCTGGTTGGTGAAGGAGTTCGACATCACGAAGCTCGGGTGACCGGTGGCGTTGCCCAGGTTGAGCAGGCGGCCCTCGGACAAAACGATGATCTTCTTGCCGGCTGCGCCGTCCTTTGGGGGAAAGATCCACTGGTGGACCTGCGGCTTGATCTCGTCCTTGACGATCCCCGGGATCTTGGCGAGGCCGGCCATGTTGATCTCGTTGTCGAAGTGACCGATGTTGCCGACGATGGCCTGGTTCTTCATCTTCTCGAAGTGCTCGACCCGGATGATGTCGAAGTTTCCGGTGGTGGTGATGAAGATGTCGGCAGTCTCGACGACCGACTCCAGGCGGCGGACCTCGTAGCCGTCCATCGCCGCCTGCAGCGCGCAGATCGGGTCGATCTCGGTGACGATGACGCGGGCACCCTGGCCGCGCAGCGACTCCGCCGAGCCCTTGCCGACGTCGCCGTAGCCGCACACGACCGCGACCTTGCCGCCGATCATCACGTCGGTGGCGCGGTTGATGCCGTCGATGAGCGAGTGGCGGCAGCCGTACTTGTTGTCGAACTTCGACTTGGTGACCGAGTCGTTGACGTTGATCGCCGGGAAGAGGAGCGAGCCCTCCTTGTACCGGTCGTAGAGGCGCAGGACACCGGTGGTGGTCTCCTCGGTGACGCCCTTGATGCCTCCGGCGACGTTGGTCCAGTACGTCGGGTCGTTCTTCAGGCTGCGGTCGAGGACGCGCAGGACCTCCTTGAACTCCTCGTTGTCGGTGGAGTCCTGGCCCGGCACCTCCCCGGCCTTCTCGAACTCGACGCCCTTGTGGAGGAGCATCGTGATGTCGCCACCGTCGTCGAGCAGCATGTTGGGGCCGACCTGGTTGCCCTCGGCGTCGGTGAACTGGAAGACCTTCTCGGCCTCGTCCCAGTACTCCGCCAGCGTCTCGCCCTTCCAGGCGAAGACCGGGGTGCCCTTCGGGTCCTCGGGAGTGCCCTCACCGACGACGACCGCCGCGGCGGCGTGGTCCTGGGTGGAGAAGATGTTGCAGGTGGCCCAGCGTACGTCGGCACCGAGAGCGGTCAGCGTCTCGATCAGTACACCGGTCTGGATGGTCATGTGCAGAGACCCGGCGATGCGAGCACCCTTGAGCGGCTGGTCCTTGCCGTAGCGCTCGCGCATGGCCATCAGGCCCGGCATCTCGTGCTCGGCGAGGGAGAGCTCTTTGCGGCCGTACTCGGCCAGGCTCAGGTCGGCAACCTTGTAGTCCATGGTTATTCCTTACCGAAGTGTTGCGGGCCTGCGTCGCGCATCTGCGCACCAGCGGGATCTCCCACGCAGGGTCTCTCCAGGGTACAAGCGCTGGTTGAGGGTGGCGGTAATCCGCAACCAACAGATCCGGCGGAACCCCTGTCGTTCGAGTGCGTGGAGGCGGCCGGGTGGGTCAGTGCTTCTTCTTGATCGGCAGCAGGTGGAGTACGCCGACCACGATCGCCCCGACGATGAGCCCGACGACGGCGGAGAAGAAGGTGTTGACCAGCCAGGCGGCGGCCGCACCCACGGCGCCGAGGGCGTGGTGGACCTCCTCCTCGAGATGGTGGACGGTGTCGTAGGGCCACGACCAGCCGGGGTGACCGGCGGCGAGGCCGTTGACGTCGTAGACGCCGACCAGGAGCAGGTGGCCACCGACCCACAGCATGGCCACGGTGCCGACGATCGAGATCCCGGCGAGCACCTTCGGCATGGCCGCGACCATGCCCAGGCCGAGCCGCTGGGCGCCCGCGCTGGACCGCTGGGAGAGCGCGAGGCCGGCGTCGTCCATCTTCACGATCAGGGCGACCACGCCGTAGACGACGATGGTGATCAGGAAGGCGACCGCCACCAGGGCGCCGAGACGCATCCAGAACCCCTGGTCGATGACCTCGTTGAGCGCGATCACCATGATCTCGGTGGAGAGGATCAGGTCGGTGCGCACAGCACCGGCGATCATCTTCTTCTCGGCCTCGGGACCCTCCAGGACGACCGGCGTGTCATGGGTCTCGGCGTGCGGCCGGACCCACTCCAGCACCTTCTCGACACCCTCGTAGGCGAGGAAGGCGCCACCGAGCATCAGGATCGGGGTGATCGCCCATGGCGCCCACTGCGCCAGGATCAGCGCGACCGGCAGGATGAGCAGCAGCTTGTTGCGCAGCGAGCCCAGGGCGATCTTCTTGATGATCGGCACCTCGCGCTCGGCGGCGATGCCCTGGACGTACTGCGGCGTCACCGCGGTGTCGTCGATGACGACACCCGCGGCCTTGGCCGAGGCCTTGCCGGCGGCAGCACCGACGTCGTCGACCGACGCAGCCGCCAGCTTGGCGATGGCTGCTACGTCGTCGAGAAGTGCGAAGAGTCCGGCGCTCATGCCTTCGCCTCCGTGGTGAGAGGTGCAGAGTACGGAAGCGAAGGCCTGAGGCCTACTGTCGCTCGCTGTCGCTCGCTCATGGCCGGAACTCTAACGGGTAGGACTGGTTACTCGACGCCCTGCTCGCGGAAGCGCTCGGAGAGCGGATACTCCCGGAAATAGTCGGTCTTGATCCGCAGCCAGTCGCCGTTGACGATCATCTCGTCGATCGCATCGTTGGCCTGCTCCCGGAGCCCGTCGCCCTTGCGGAAGACGAAGGCGATCGGGGCCTTGTCGGAGGGGAAACGAATACGCTCCTCCATCGGGATCGGGGCGTCCTTGATCACGCCCTGCGCGAACGGCGCATCGTAGAAGAACGAGTCCGCCTTGCCGGCGGCCACGGCCTCGAGCGCGGCCGCCTCGTTCTTCCGCTTCACGATCTCGGCCTTGGGGAATCGCTCCTTGAGGATGCTCTCCTGCGCGGTGCCATCCACGACCGCGACCCCGGTGCCGTTGATGTCCTTGAGCTTCCTGATCGGAGAGTTCTTCGGGGTCGTGAAGGACAGGTACGTCACGAAGTAGGGGTGCGAGAAGTCGTAGACCTTCTCGCGCTCCACGGTGACGCTCACCTGCGAGGCGATCATGTCGATTTTACCCTCGTCAAGCGCGGTGAAGAGGTCGGCGAAGTCCATCGGCACGAACTCAGGCTTGATGCCGAGCGACTCGGTGACGCCGAGGGCCATCTCGTAGTCGAAGCCCTTCGCGACGGAACCTTGGGTGTAGTAGACCGGGGCGCTGTTCAGCACCCCGACCTTGAGCTGACCGTCATCGGCGGCACTGCTGCGCTTGGCGGTGGAGGGGCCGGTCGTCTCGACCGTGTTGGAGACCACGATCAGGATCACCAGAAGGGTGACCGCGCCCGCGAGGATGAACTTCAGGGATTTCATAACGACGTCCTGGTTGGGGGGAGGGGTGCGCCGAGACACTGTGACTGGGACGATCCAGGTCGGGGCACTGTACCGTAGGCCGCCGGCCTTCAGGCACTCCAAACCGGCTCATCAAAGATGACAGGTGTAGAAGGTGACATAGAACAGGCAACACGGCCATCCACAGGGGTCATATCGTCTCAGACGGTCGACGCAGCGCAGAGGGCGAGAACCTCGGTTCGGCGGCCGTGCTGACTACACCCGAGGGGCCTCGGCCGTGTCGTCGAGTAGGAGAAGCCTCGGCCGAGTCGGCGGTGCGTACCTCGGATTCGCCGCAGCGCGTCTCTCGGCGCAGAAGTTATCCCGGCGCTACCTGGCCAAGCGAACTGCCTTTTCCAAGACCTTCTGATTCTCTTTCAGAATCTCGGAAAAGACCTCTTGATTGGCCCGAATCTGTTCTTCCTGATAGGCAAGCTCAGTTTCATATAGCACTGAAATGACACCCGACCTCCGCTGACATGCAACGTCATGCAGAGCCATTTCAATTTCGCTGCGGCTCGGCTTCGTATCAGAGCCCAGGGGAGCAGCCCCTTGCGGAAGATCCGAAAGTGTTGTCGCCATATGATAGCCACCTTCGGCCATACACTTAGACCACTCGGCTTGTGCGGCCACAACCTTCGGGTCACGAGAAGTCACACGCTGAAGATTCAATTCACGCACGGGACTCGCTACCCAGCTATTCTGGGGTCCAATATGTTTCAGATCAAGCCCTCTGAGGATCTCAGCCTGTGCGCGTCGACCACAGTCATCGACCACAGAGACATCACTTCCCCAGCTCTCCTGTTGCGCAATTACTTCATCGAAGCCCGGGTCCTCAGGGACATGGTAGCCGAATTTCTTCGCCGTCCCGACATCGATAACTGCCGCATATCTGCGGAACGTCAATGTCATTCGATACCCACCAACTGGAGCCCGCAGGTCCAGGTCGTACCCCCGGCCCTTTACACAGGCAGCGGCCAGACTCCAGAGTATGCGCTGAAACTTTCGGCTTGACGCGACCGCGTAATACCGTTCCAGCGGGAGCGGTTCTCCAGTAGGCGAGTACGGGTCACCAGGATCTGAAGCGGCCAACAATGGGGAAGCGGGCTCATTCGAGGCGGCTGTATACCCACTTTCCGAACTCCCACCGCACGCGCCACATAACAACAAAGCAAAGAGAGCCACAATACATACAATGGTCCTCATGATCATCAACACTCCAAGAATTGCGAAGAAACTCATGGCCGGGTGTCTCAGGCAAACACAAACCTGAGACACCCGGCCACCGCTAGCCAATGAATCGGTTAGCCAACATAGACGTCGAGTGACGCGTTGTCGTTGTACGTATTTACCAGCTTGATTGTATCGCCGGGCCTGACCAGATCGGACGGCCCCTTGAAGTCCGAGTAGTAATACACACGGAAGTAGAGGAAGGAATTTTGGGGCTGGTAATTCTTAGCTCCACCCGCGTTGTTCCACACGTTCACACCCGCGCCTCCACTACCGTGCGGACTGGCTTTGAAATAGTAGTTCACGCCACCATTGACGCTTGGGTTGAAGTTCCTGTCACCGCCGGCCCCATACCACGAATTCAGGCCATGCTGCGGCGAGTTGTAGAAGAGACATGCATATCCTCCATCTCTTGAGCATCCCGACGTTGCCGCAGACGCCGACCCAGTCCCAGCGGAAAACACGCCGATGCAGGCCACCAATGCGACGATGACGCCCAAGAGCCTCTGTCCAGTTCGAGCCAGCGAAACCAATTTCCTGCTCACATCATCGAATTCTCTTCACTCACGCAATTAACGGCACTCCCCGTTTGCGTTGAAAGCGCGGCAGACAATAGCATGCAGCCACCGGAACGGCAACCATTTCCAAGAAGTTCTGAATGATCTAAGACGCCAACAGGAACAGCGAACGAACGCAAACCAAGCCCCTCAAGTAGACCCAAACTAATGGTATGACTTGAAGGCGATCCGAGTCTCATCCCATGTTCCTCAGGGCGAGTAGCGGCGGCAGTTGCGGGGATTACACCGAGCACCGTGGGTTACCGAGATCTCAGCCGCTGAAATCCTGGATAGGATCAAGCACCCTTGTCCTTGAATACCTCAGAAAGCGGATACTCCTTGAAGTATTCCTTCTTGATCTTCAGCCATTCGCCTTCGACGATCATCTGCTCGAGGATGCCATCGATCTGCTTCAGGCGCGGATCGCCCTTCTTCATGACGAACCCGATCGGCGCATCGTCTGCCGGATACCGGAGCCGGATCTCCAGTTCTATCGGCGCGGAGTCGATGATCGGCTGCGCATAAGGAGCATCGTAGAAGAACGCATCGGCGTCCCCCGTCTGGATGGCCTTGACGGCGAGCACCTCATCCTTGACCTTGATGATGTTGACGTCGTGGTACTGCTCGGCGAGGTACCGTTCATGGATCGTGCCCTCGACGATGGCAATGTTCTTGCCGTCCACGTCATCGCGCTTGCGGATACCTGAGTCTGGAGGAGTGAGGAAGGACAGGTACGTCACGAAGTAGGGCGCGGTGAAGTCGAAGTCCTGCTTCCGTTCGGCGGTCTCGGTGACCTGCGAGCCGATCACGTCGATCTCGCCCGCCTCGAGCGCGGTGAAGAGGTCGCCGAACGGCATGACCTTGAACTCCGGTTTGGCGCCCAGTCCTTCGGCGACGCCGAGCGACATCTCGTAGTCGAAGCCCTTGGTGACGCCGTCGACCTTGAAGTACGCCGGCTCGGTGCCGTCGACGCCGATCCGCAAGGTGCCGCCGGCGGCTGCGGCGCTCTCCTTGTCGGTCGCCTTCGGAGCGGGGTCAGCGAGATAGCCGCCGATGACCAGGACCCCTAAGAGGGCCAGGGCGCCGGCGACGACGAGCTTGATGTGATTCATGCGGAAGTCCTGTGGTTTCGGGATGGTGGGGCATGCCCGTCACGTCGGCGCCGAGAATCCGAGACGTGCTGGCCACGGAGTGGCCGGACGATGTTGCATCAAACACCGGACTGCTCTCCTACGTCCAGGTTTTCGAGCATCATGGACACATTCCGTGACCGAACTTCCCGCGTGGCGTGTGACCCAGACCACACGTCACGCCCACTATCTGGACTCAGCTGTCGGCGACCAGACCCAAACGCAGATATTCGGCCGCATACGTGCCCTGAAGCAGCAGGGACGCGTAGCGGGCGACCTCCGTGGACGCGTTCGCCTCGACGACCTCCACCCGTACGCCGCGCGTGTCCGCGGCCTCGGTGAGCGACCGTCGCTGCTCGACCATGATCGGGTCGGTCGCACCGTCGTCGAGGATGACCAGGACGGGGCGTACGGACGACTGCTCCTCGGCGAACGGGTCGTCGAAGACGTTGCGGGGCCGGGCCGCCTCCAGGACCGGGAGCAGGTCTTCGGCGACACCGGCGATCGCACCACGGCCGCTGGCCCGACGCAGGCTCTCGGCGACACGGCGGGCCGCCCGGGCGGCCAGGACGGAGCCGCCCCAGACGACCGGAAGCGAGTCGGCGAGGGAGAGCGCCAGGATCTTGCCCGGGTTGACCGAGATGTCGCGGTGCGGCGAGCAGGCCGTGGCGACGTCGTCGAGCGCGTCGGCCACCTTGTCCGCGTCGGCCTCCGGACCGAGGCCGATCGAGTTGAGATAGGTGAGCATCAGGATCGACATCGCGAGCGTGTCGCCGCCCTCGACCGGAAGCAGCGTGCTGTCGCGGCCCTCGGCGTGCTGGGCGACCAGAGACTTCTCCGGAGCCGCCACGACCAGCTGGGCGCCACGACGGACGGCCTCGGCGGCGGCCGAGGCCTCCCCTGGGTCGGAGCCGGTCGGCGCCAGCACGACCACGAGATCGAGGCTGCCCGCCCAGCCAGGCAGGCCTGGGGCCGGCCAGGCCACGAACGGCACCGGACAGTACGGCTCGAGGACCGCGCGCAGCAGGCGCGAGTCGGGACCCGCCGCGACGACTGCCCGGGGACGCCCGGTCTCTGCTGCGCGGCGTACGGCCTCCTGCAGGGGCTCCAAGGCGCCCGCGGCCTCGCGCCGGACCCGGGCTCCGGACGCCGCCAGCGACCGCAGCAGCTGGTCGATCCCGGCCAGCGCCCGCTCGTCGTCCAGCCTCGACTCGTCGAACCAGGTCATCGCGGCCTCACCCCTCCGTCGGCTGAGCCTTGGTGGAAGAACCCTTGGTGGGCCGGCCCTCGTCGATGAGCAGGACGGGGATGCCGTCACGGACGGGGTAGGCCAGGCCGCACTCCCCCTGGCAGACCAGCTCGCCATCCTGGTCGGGCGCCGTGGCCTCGACAGGCAGCAGGTCGCCGTGACACTGCGGGCAGACGATGATCTCCAGCAGCTTCTCGCTCAGGCCCAGCGCGCTCATCAGTTACGCCTTTCAATAGGTGGAGTCTTTCGAATGATCGCGAGCGCCTCGTCGCGCACGCGCTCCATGGTGAGTATGTCCTTGCCCTCCGCGTTGAGCCGCAGCAGCGGCTCGGTGTTGGAGGCACGGACATTGACCGTCCAGTCGGCGTGGGCGAGGGTCAGCCCGTCGAGCCTGTCGACGGTGACGCCGTCGCGCTCCGCGTACGTCCTCTCGATCTCGGCCACGGTCGCGGCCTGGTCCGGGACGGTGGAGTTGATCTCGCCGCTCATCGGGTAGCGCGCATACGCCGCCAGCAGCTGGCTCAGCGGCTCGTCGGTCTCGGCGAGGGCGCCGAGGACGTGCAGCGCGGCGAGCATGCCGGAGTCGGCGCGCCAGAAGTCGCGGAAGTAGAAGTGGCCGCTGTGCTCGCCGCCGAAGATCGCCTCGGACTCGGCCATCACGGCCTTGATGTAGGAGTGGCCCACCCGGGTGCGCACCGGGGTGCCGCCGAGCTCGGTGACGATCTCGGGGACCGCGCGGGAGGTGATCAGGTTGTGGATGATCGTCGCGCCCGGCTCCTTGGCCAGAGCACGCTCGGCGATCAGGGCGGTGATCGCGCTCGGGTTGACCACCTCGCCCTTCTCGTCTACGAGGAAGCAGCGGTCGGCGTCACCATCGAAGGCCAGGCCAGCGTCGGCACCGGTCTCGCGCACCTTGGCCTGCAGGTCCACCAGGGTCGTCGAGTCGAGCGGGTTGGCCTCGTGGTTGGGGAAGGTGCCGTCGAGCTCGAAGTACATCGGGATCAGCTCCACGGCCTCCTCGCCCAGGCGACCGAAGACCGCCGGTGCGGTGTGGCCGGCCATGCCGTTGCCGGCGTCGGCGACGACGGTGAGCTTGCGACCCTCCACCGGAGCCAGGCTGAGCAGGTGCGCGGCGTAAGCCTCCAGCACGTCGGTCTCGCTGATGCTGCCGGCGACCCCGGCGATCGGGGCCGCACCGGAGATGACCAGGTCACGGATCTCGTCGAGACCGGTCTCCGCGCCGACCGGGACCGCGTTGGCCCGGCAGAGCTTCATGCCGTTGTACTGCGCCGGGTTGTGGCTCGCGGTGAACATCGCGCCCGGCAGGCCGAGGTGGCCGGAGGCGAAGTAGAGCTCGTCGGTCGAGGCCAGCCCGATCATCGTCACGTCTGCGCCGGCCTCGGTCGCACCGTCGGCGAAGGCTCCCGAGAGCGCCGGAGAGCTGGGGCGCATGTCGTGACCGACCACGACATGCGACGCGCCGACGACGTGCACGAAGGCCCGCCCAGCGAGCCGGGCCAGGTTCTCGTCGATCTGATCAGGGACGGTGCCACGGACGTCGTACGCCTTGAAAACGGCGTTGGCGACGTCGGGCTGAACTCTCTCCGGCATGTCCGGAACTCTAGTCGTCCTACTCCGACGTCAGCACGCGGAGGTGGCCCCGACGGGTGCCGCCCGGGCGGGGCTGGCCGGCGTTCGGCCCGGACTCGTCAGGAGCCTCCGGTCCGGGAGCGCCGGCGGGGCCTCGCGGAACGGGAGCGGGCGGCCGCGCCGCCTCACGGACGGCATCGGCCAGCGCGAGCAGATCGTCGCCCTTGGGCTGCGGGTCGACCGGCTCGCGGGCCAGCCTGACGACCTCCCAGCCCCTCGGCGCAGAGAGGCGCTCGGCGTGCTCCTCGCACAGGTCGTAGGCGTGCGGCTCGGCATAGGTCGCCAGCGGGCCGAGAACTGCCGTCTGATCGGCGTACACATAGGTGAGCGTGCAGACGGCTTGGCGCTGGCAAGCGGTACGCGAACAACGACGAGCAGTCACGGGTGAACCGTACTCCCCTGAGGCCAGCCGCGCAGTTAGGCTCGCGTACATGATCAGGCACAGGGATCGGCACGGCCGTGGAAGACGAGGTCCGATGGCGGTGCCGACCGACCCGAAGGTGCCGACCCTGCGCACTCGCCGGGAGCGTTTCGACGACATCGCACTCGCCATCGTCACCGAGATCGACGCCCGCTGGCAGTCCCGGCTCGGCCTGATCGAGTACGCCGTCGAGGAGTCGCCGGACATCCCCGAGGAGTGGACCGTCGAGGACCACATCCCGCTCGGTTCGCTGGAGCGCGGCTCCGGCGCGAACCCGGCTCGCCTGGTGATCTACCGGCGGCCGATCGAACACCGCTGCCAGACCCGCTCCGAGGTCGAGGCGATGGTGCTCATGGTCGTGGTGGAGCAGGTTGCCGACCTGCTCGGGATCGCTGCCGAGGACGTGGATCCTCGTTATCAGCCTTGAACTCTGGCGGTCCTTTTCGTTTCGGCACGCTTTCGTACTGAGATTTTGTGGTTGGTCTGGGCCGCCGACCCTCCTTCGAGGGTCTTCTCGACCTGCCCCGGAGTAAAGGACGGCCTGCGGCCGCCGGCTACGCCGGCCGCTTCGCGGTCCTTGACACCGGACCACGTCGAGAAAGATTTTGGCTGGCTATCGGGGCGGCGGCCCCGATGTGGCCACGGGAAAATCACCCACGACAGGTAGCCGATGTGTCGCGGCTCCAGAAACCCTCTGACGACAAGGCGCCCTTCTGCGCGAACGAAAATTCGTTCGCCCCGGGGCAGTGGCGGGCGCGGGTGAAAGAGAAATTTCTTTCACCCGCCAACCCACCCCTCCGACCGGTAGCGACGGCCCCTCCAGGCCCAAGCCCCTGCCCAACCCAAACCGCTGCGCCAAACCCCTGCCGCCGACCACCAATAACACCGACCTGAGCGAGCCGAGAAGAAAGACTCAGGGCCCCAAAGGCAACGGCAACCCCGGCGCAACCCCAGCGGTACGCACCTCCGACCGCAGCGGCCGGAACGGCACGACCGCGTCCCCGTCGCCGCTCATCACCACGGCCGCATTGACCTCGACACCCTCGGGTACGAGCTGGATCAGCGCGGCGTCCGCGGGCACCTCGATCTCGGCGCCCACGCCCGGACCGACCTCGACGGACTTGGCCTTGAGCGCCTTGCCCTTCGCGTTCGTCGGGATCACCTTGACGGTGCCGCTGCTCCCGGTCTTGGCGACGGGGCCGGAGATCACGACCCGCTTCTTGCCGACTCCGGGGCCGGCCGGAACGACCACCGCGGTCGCCGCCGAGACGGTCTCGGTGGCCGTGGTGATCGCGACGTCGCCGTCGTCGACCGAGCGCATGGCGGTGCTGACTGGGCCGGTGGCGACGATCTCGACACCGAAGGCGTCGCCGGCGCTGTCCTTGCCGAGAAGCTTGGTCAGGTCGACCTGCGTCTGACCGTTGGGCGGCACGCTGATCTTTGGAGCTCCCTCCGGCGTGAGCACGCTCTTCGAGGTGAGCAGGCGCAGCTCCGCGCTCACCTGGGCGTCTCCCGGGTTGACGACGGTGAGCGTGCGGCTCGCGGAGCTGTTGGGGTAGCCGACCAGCAGGTTGGTCTCTGCCGGCGTCGACTGGCCCGGGAAGTAGTCCTCGCTCGCCGCCTGCGTCTCGAGCTTGACCGCGCGGTCGCGGATCATCACCCCGGCCTGGCCGCGTACGACCGTGGTCTTCAGGGAGAGCTCGCCCTCGCGCGGGATCACGTGCAGCAGGTCGAAGGTGCGCGTGGTGTTGCCGGGGATCGCGACGCCGCGGAGCTGCTCGGGGACCGCCACGACGCCCTTCTCGTCGTAGAGCGAGATGTCGACGGTGGCCGCACCGCTGTTGGGGTTGGCCAGCTCGAGGATCGAGTTGTGGGTGGCACCCGCGCCGATGCCTGGGAACCAGGCCTCCGCCTGCGGAGGCAGGCAGCCCGTCGCCGCGAGCGGCTTGGTCGTGGAGCGTCCGGCGACCAGGCCGGGAGCGACCTCCTTGCCCGCCCGGACCACGACCGAGCCGGGCTTGGCCGACACGTTGGTGACCTTGCCGGAGCCGACGGTGGACTGCGAGCCCTTGCCTGCACCGGGGCCGCTCAGGGCCACCTCGCCCGAGCCGGCGGTAGCGTTGGTGACGGCGATCTGGTCGGCGCCGGCCTTCGGCTTTCCGGGGCAGACCACGGTGGCCGCCTTCGGCGCGCTGCTGTCTGCGGCGAGCGTCGGCTGCTCCCACTGGTGGGGCCGGTTGAGCAGCAGGGCCACCGCCATCGCGGCGATCAGGCCCAACGCCACCAGAGCCGTGTTGTCGAGGCGGCGACCCCGCTGCCTGCGTACGCTGCGTAGCCGCGGCCGTGCGGCAGCGGCCGCCGCCGCCGCGGCAGCCATCCGACCGCCCCTGGAGGGCTCGGACTCGGCCTGCGGCTCGTCCACCCGCATCTCGTCGGGGGTCGGCCAGGCCTCGTACTCGGGCTGGTTCGCGGCCTGGAACTCGCCGGTCTGATAGTCCGGCGAGTAACCGGTCTGGGCAAGCATCTGCCCGGTCTCCGGGCCCGGGACGTAGGGCTCCTGAGCGTAGATCTGCTCGGGCGTGTATTCCGGCGCGAGATGGCCCGGAGTCTGTCCGGTGTACGGATCCGCGTAGGGGTCCAGCATCCACGGCTCCTGGCCGTAGACGTCGTCGGCCGGCGGCTCCTGCGAGCGGTCGTAGGGGTCACGTGGATCACGGGGGTCGCTCATGCCGATTCCCTCCTCTGGACCAGCGTCGGCAGGCACAGGACCAGGACGACGAACAGCCCGATCCCGGCCAGGACCAACAGGATCGTACGGATGATGGACTGCGACTCGGTCACGCCCGGATCGCTCGGCTCGGAGTCGAGCAGCCAGGCACGCGTCGAGCGCTCGACGGTGCTCGCCTGGGTCACCGACCCGGAGGCGTCGATCCCCTCGGCGACCGAGGAGTCGGCCGGGCCGGGCATGACGATGTAGGCCACGCCCTGGGCGGCCAGGTCACCGATCACCTCGTCGTCGGGGTCGGCCGCCAGGCGGCGGACGACTCCGGTGAGCTCGTCGGAGCCACCGGCGACCTGCGCGATCTCGTCCTCACCGAGGGTGATCCCGTCGTTGCGCAGGACGGCATAGCGGATGCCCTCGTCGACAGAACCTCGCAGCACGAGGACGCCGTCCTCGGGCCCGAGGGTGGTCGAGGTCGGATCGAGCATGTAGGACGGCACGCCGGTGTGGCCCAGGGCCCGGGTGTTGTCGGTGAGGTCGCCGGTGCCGGCGTAGACGAACCAGCCGAGGCTGCCGACCACACCGACCGCGGCGGCCGCGGCGGCAACGCCGACCATGACCTTCCGCAGGCCGCGCAGGCCGTCGAGAATCGCACCCTGGGCTCCCAGCACGGCCGCGACGACCGCGAAGCCCTGGATGGCGACCAGCGGGAAGCCCCAGCCGACGCGGGCGATGCCGGCGTCGAGCGGGATCGGGATCCAGGAGAGCAGCATCGTGACGAGGGCCGTCGCGACCGCCCCGATCCAGCAGACCAGGACCGGGATGCGGGTGCGGCTCGGGATCAGCGCGAGCACCGCCAGCAGCGGCAGCGCCAGACCCAGCCACCACGGCGCACCGAGGCCGGCACCGTCGAGCCCGGTCACCCGGCCCACGAGCAGATCGAAGCCGCCGGCGACCGGGGCCGGCAGCCGGCCCGGGTCGAGCAGCAGCCCGGCCAAGCCGCCGGAGAAGATCAGCGGCAGCCACCACGGGATCAGCAGGCCGACTGGCGTCGCGATGGCCGCGGCCGGCGGACCCCACTGGTCGCGGTCGCGCAGGACCGCGGGCAGCAGCTTGCGTACGACGATGAAGATGACCGTCGCGAAGACGGCCGCGACGAGGAAGGCCATCGGCGCGAAGGCGGTGATGACGGTCAGCAGCAGACCGGTGCGCCACCCGGCCCGCCAGCGGCGGTCGGCGACGGGATCGCTGAAGCCGAGCGCGGCATGGGCGAGCCAGGGCAGCAGCGCGCCGACGACGACCGCACCGATCCGGCCGTCACCGAAGGCACCGCTGGCGTAGGGAACCAGGGCGTACGCCGTCGCGCCCCACAGCAGCAGCCACCGCGGCGCGCCGAGGTGGCTGATCAGCCGGCCCACGACCCGAAGCAGCCGCCATGCCCCGCCGAGCGCGATCGGGAAGCCGAGCAGCATGACGCCGGTGACCGCCAGGCTCGGGTTGCCGCCGAGGAACGTCGCGAGCACCGCCAGCGGGAAGACGTGCGGCGGCGCGGGCACGCCGGTGCCCTGCGAGATCGCGTGCCAGGACTCGAACTGCAGCTGCCACCAGTCGCCCACGTTCTGTGGCGTCGGCCCGAGGCCACCGCCGGCCACGCCACCGAGAGCCGCCCGCGCCCCGATGACGCCGAGGATGCCGACGACGACCAGCAGCACCGCGACCGGGTTGGTGAACAGACGCACCAGCAACCCGGTCTCGGCCGGGATCTCGTCCTCCTCCAGTTGGGCCCGCTCGGCCTGCCGCTTGGCGGCGAAGGACGCCGGATCGGCCTCTGCCTGCGCCATCTGGCGCCGCTCGGCGATGTCGGAGGCCTGCAGGGTGACCGCGTTGGCGACGTCGGAGACGAAGTCGAGACCGTGTCGGTACGGCAGCCACGGCGGAGGCAGCAGCGCCTTGACCACGTCCTTGTCAGCGTGCGCCTGCTTCCGGCGCCGCCGCTTGGCGAGCACGATCTGGCCGGTGTGGCCGTAGATCCAGCCGAGCGCGCCCAGGTCGTCGAGCGCCGCTCCAGGGTCGCGCACGAGGATGAAGCCGAGCATCCGCCACAAGGTCTGGAAGAAGAACCGGACCATCCACAGCGCCAGCGTCCCCCGTCCGCTGTTGACGAGCAGGGTGTAGAGCGCGGCCCGTCGCTCCTGATAGTGGATCCGGCGACCGGTCAGCTGCGTCTTGCGTACGCCGCGGTGGGCCGCCTCCACGTGGAAGACGACCGCATCCGGAACGGCGATGGTGGTGAAGCCGGCGTTGGCCGCCCGCCAGCCCAGGTCCATGTCCGTGCCGAGGACAGGGAGGTGCTTGTCGAAGCCGCCCAGGTATTCGAGGACCTCGCGACGGATCAGCATGCCTGCGGTGTTGACGGCCAGGACGCGGCGTACCTCGTCGTGCTGGCCCTGGTCGTACTCGCCCCGCTCCAGGCCGGTCTCCCGGTTTCCGGTGACCGAGATCGAGACGCCGAGCTCGAGCATCCGGCGCAGCGAGGGCCATTCCCGGATCTTGGGGCCGAGGATGTCGGCCTCCGGGTATTCCTCGGCGGCGTTGAGCAGCGTCGCCAGGGCGTGCGGATCGGGGGTGGAGTCGTCGTGGAGGAACCAGATCCACTCCGGCGGCTGCGCCGCTTGGTGGAGGATGGCGAGCGCCTCGTTGGCCGCGTCCGCGAACGTCGTCGACGCCGGGAGCTTGACCACCTGGGCGAAGGTCTCCTCCAGGATCTCGACCGACCTGTCTGTCGAGCCGGTGTCGATCGTGACGGCAAAGCTCACCGGAGCCTGCTGGTTCCTGATCCCGTCGATGACGGTCGGAAGCCAGCCGGCGCCGTTATGAGAGACGAGGACGAGAGCGACCGACGCTTGCACGATCGGCAACCCTAGTGCCCAACCGGTGATAGACCGAATGGACCTGTCGGGTGATCGACGATATCCCGGTGGGCATCAGCACGTCCGATGCAGGCCCCCACGCGGACCGCGGACCCATCGGTCCCCCCACGTGGATTGCGGAGCAATCGGCAAAACAAGACAGCAGGCCCGGACCTTGACGGTCCGGGCCTTGCTGGCTCGTGCTTGGTTGTCAGACAGCGCGCTTCTTCAGCTTGCGGCGCTCCCGCTCGGAGAGTCCACCCCAGATTCCAAAACGCTCGTCGTTGCCCAGAGCAGACTCAAGGCAGTCCTGGCGCACCTCGCAGGTCTGGCAGACCTTCTTGGCCTCCCGAGTCGATCCACCCTTTTCAGGGAAGAACGCCTCCGGATCCGTCTGCGCGCACAGGGCGCGCTCCTGCCAGCCCCCTTCGTCGGTGTCCGGCTCGAGGAGAAACAGCTCTCTCATCGTCAATCCGACCTTTCGACCCTATTCAGCTGATTTTGGGACCGTGACCCCATCTTGGGCCAGTCACCTTCACGCCATCGGCAGGTAACCGATCCCCCCGTTTTGCGGGTACTGCATCTAGTTACGACGTAGGCCGCTTTTTTGATGCAGTCCCCTTGCCGAAATTTTCCCGAGATTCCTGGGCGCTGTCTCCAGCACTGTCGGTTTCCTGGTTCCGTTTCGAATGACACTGATGAAATTACATGCCTGTCGGTGCCGCAAGTCAACCCTCAAATCTGCTAGGGCCGCATTAACACAGGCTTTCCGTACCGGCTGGAGCAGGGGCGCTGGCCCTCGTCTGAGAGGCTAGGGCCATGCGTGACATCACCGTTCTCTCCGGCGGCCATGGTGGCTCGAAGTTCATCTCCGGGCTCCTCCACGGCATCTCCGCCGGCCGCGTCCCAGGCATTGAACGCGACGCCCGGATCACCGTGATCGCCAATACCGCCGACGATCTGTGGATGCACGGTGTCAAGGTCTGCCCCGACCTCGACACGGTGATGTACACCCTCGGAAACGGATTCGACCACGAGCGCGGCTGGGGCCGCAAGGCCGAGACCTGGTCGATCAAGGAGGAGCTCGAGGCCTACGAGGTGCCCGGCACCTGGTTCGGGCTCGGCGACCGTGACATCGCGACCCACCTCGTACGCACCCAGATGCTCGAGGCCGGCTTCTCGTTGTCGCAGGTCACCGCAGCGTTGTGCGAGCGGTGGCTGAAGCCGGTGTGGGGCGACCGGGTGCGGCTGCTGCCGATGACCGACGACCGCGTCGAGACCCATGTGGCGATCAAGGACCCGAGCTCACCCAGTGGACTCGCGGTCGTCCATTTCCAGGAGTACTGGGTACGCCTGCGGGCCGGCGTCCCCGTCGAGAAGCTGATCTTCGTGGGTCAGGACGAGGCGAAGCCGGGACCCGGGGTGATGGACGCGCTGCTGAAGTCCGACCTGGTGATCGTGCCGCCGTCCAACCCGGTCGTCTCGATCGGGACCGTCCTCGGCGTGCCCGGGATCCGGGAGGGCCTGGTCGCCACCCCGGCCCCGGTGGTCGGGATCTCGCCGATCATCAGCGGTCATCACGTACGCGGCATGGCGGAGCAGATGCTGGCCGCGATCGGCGTCGACGCGACCGCCGCCGGAGTCGGTCTGCACTATGGGACGCGGGGCTCCGGCGGAGTGCTCGACGGCTGGCTGGTCGACACCGCGGACGCCGACGCCGTTCCCGCTCTCACCGAGTCCGGGCTGAAGGCGACCGCCGTCCCGCTGTGGATGTCCTCCGAGGACGCGACCGCCGACATCGCGGCCGCCGCGGTCGGGCTGGTCAGCTGATGAGGGCCCAGGACATCACCGTCACGGCCCCTGATGGCGTTCCCGAGGTGCGTAAGGGCGACGATCTCGCCGCCCTGCTCCTCGACGTTCTCGACTCGCCGCTGGTCGACGGCGACATCGTCGTGGTCACCTCGAAGGTCGTCTCCAAGGCGGAGGGCCAGGTGCGGGAGGGCAATCGGGACGACGCGCTCCCCGGCGAGACGACGCGGGTCGTGGCGCGACGCGGGCCCACCCAGATCGTGCGCGGTCGGCTGGGCCTCACGATGGCCGCCGCCGGGATCGACGCCTCCAACGTCGAGGCCGGCCACATCGTGCTGCTGCCCCTGGATCCCGACGCCTCCGCGCGCGCCCTACGGGCCACGCTCCGTGACCGCACCGGAGCCAACGTCGGGGTGATCATCACCGACACCGCCGGGCGAGCCTGGCGCGACGGACAGACCGACATCGCGATCGGCTCGGCCGGGCTGGAGGTGCTGGAGAGCTTCGCCGGCCAGATCGACGCCTTCGGCAACGATCTCGTCGTCACCGCCCCCGCGGTCGTCGACGAGATCGCCTCGGCCGCCGAGATCTCCCAGGGCAAGCTCGGCGCGCGGCCGTTCGCGCTCCTGCGCGGCCGGGCAGACCTGGTCCGCGAGCCCGGCGACGACGGGCCGGGAGCGAGCACGCTCATCCGTCCCGAGGGGTCCGACTTCTTCGGCTTCGGCGCCCGGGAGGCCGTCGTACGCGCCCTGAAGGGGGCCGCCGAGGACCAGGCCCCGTTCGGAGCCCCGGCGAGCGTCGAGGAGCTCTCCGCGGCCGTGACGGAGGTGACCGGGACGGCCCCCGTCCCGCACGAGGGCGGGCTTCGGGTGGCAGGAGCCGACCCTGCGATCGTCGCCGCACTGGCGTTCGCGCACGGCTGGCGATGCGAGCGCGATGACATCAATCACGGGGCGACTTCCCATCTGCTACCACTGACCACCTAGAATCTGCGCGTCCCGACAAAAGACCCGAGGTACGCCGAACCGTGGCCAAGAAGTCGCCCAGCAAAGACCGCCGTGCGGTCATCAACGACATCCGCAAGAAGCAGGGCCGCGCCGAGCGCGTCCGTGGCGCGGCGATCATCGGTGTCTGCCTCGCCATCGCGGTGCTGATGGTGGGTGCCGCCGCGTGGGGCCCGATCACCGGCTTCATCAAGGACAGCGAGTTCGACGAAGTCGCGCTGCAAGACATCGGCAAGAGCCCCGAGGCCGCCGGCTGTCAGAAGATCATCGAGACCAAGGCCGACGGCAACCAGAACCACATCGCGACCGGCACCGAGCAGACCTACACCACTGCTCCCCCGGCCTTCGGTCCGCACTGGAACGAGGCGAACGTCGCTCCGGCGGACATGTCGCGCAAGTTCTACACCGCCGACGACCGCCCTGACCTCGAGGCGCTGGTGCACAACCTCGAGCACGGCTACACGATCATCTGGTACGACGAGACCGTCTCCGAGGACGAGCTGGACCAGATCCGCGCCATCGGTCAGAAGTTCTCCGGCACGTCGAACTTCCGCTACAAGTTCATCGCGGCCCCGTGGACCGCTGCCGACGCCAAGGAGACCGCGGTCGCCGGCGACAAGAAGACCGAGTTCCCCTCGGGCACCCACATCGCGATGACCCACTGGTACGCAGACCCGGCCAACCCGACCGAGGCCTCCACCCAGAAGGGCATCTTCCAGTACTGCGAGGGTGTCTCCGGCAAGGCGGTCAAGGACTTCATGACCACCTACCCCTACACCGACACCCCGGAGCCCCAAGCTATGTGAGGCCTAGCCGTTTCAGGTGAGGTGGGTGCGGTCGGAGTCCTTGAGCGCGGCGACGACCTTCTTGACCTGCTGGGCGTGGGCGCGGGTGGTGACCAGGACGGCGTCGTCGGTGTCGACGACGACGATGTCCTCGAGACCGATGAGGGCGATCATCCGGCCGGAGTGGGGCACGACCAGACCCGTGGAGTCGATGGCGTGGACGAGGGTGTCGTCGCCGAGGATCGTGGGGCCCTCGGGCGAGGCGGTCGCGGCGGCCTGGAGCAGCGTCGCGAGCGAGTCGAAGTCGCCGATGTCGTCCCAGCCCAGGTCGGCAGGCACAGTGGCGACCTTGCCCGCAGCGGCGGCGGGCTCCGCGACCGCATGGTCGACGGCGATCTTCGGCAGCGTCTCCCACAGCTCCTCGAGCCGCGACGGCTCGGCGGCGATGGCCCGCAGTCGCTCGGTGAAGCCGGGGTCCGACTCCGCGAGAAGGTCGAGGAGGACCGTCGGGCGGACCACGAACATCCCGGCGTTCCACCGGTAGCGTCCGGTGGCCAGATAGCCGGCGGCGACCTCGGCCGACGGCTTCTCGACGAACTCGTCGACCAGGTAGGCACCCCGGTGGCCGACCAACGGCTTGCCTTCGGCGATGTAGCCGAACGCCGTCGAGGCGAAGGTCGGCGAGATCCCGATCGTCACCAGCCAGCCATCGGCGGCGACGGCCGCGGCGCTGCGTACGGTGTCGTGGAAGTTGTCGACGTTGCGGATCACGTGGTCCGCGGCGAAGGAGCCCATCACCGCATCCGGGTCTCGCCGCTCGAGGAAGGCCGCTGCCAGACCGATCGCGGCCATCGAGTCGCGCCCGCTCGGCTCGGCCAGGATCGCGTCGTGCGGCACCTCCGGCAGCTGCTCGCACACCGCGCGCTCGTGCACGGCACCGGTCACCACCATGATGCCGTCGGAGACGGGCTGAAGGCGGTCGACGGTCTCTTGCAGGAGCGTGCGTCCGTGGCCGGTCAGGTCGCGCAGGAACTTCGGCTCCGAGGACCGCGAGAGCGGCCACAGCCGGGTGCCGGCACCGCCGGCGGGGATCACTGCCCAGAACCTCATGGACCCACTGGTCGCTCGCTGGCGCTCTCTCATGCCGCCACCTCCGTAGGGCACGTCGAAGAATACGGAAGTGGCGGCATGATGGACCCACTGGTCGCTCGCTGGCGCTCGCTCATGCCGCCACCTCCGTAGGGCACGTCGAAGAATACGGAAGTGGCGGCATGATGGACCCACTAGTCGCTCGCTGGCGCTCGCTCATGCCGCACACCTTAGGGTTTCGATGTGCAGACCTATCCCGAGACCCTCGCCCAAGCCCTGCGGACAGACCCCGGCGGCCCGTTGGTGACCTTCTACGACGAAGCGAGCGGCGAGCGCCAGGAGCTGTCGACCACGACGTATGCCAACTGGGTGGCCAAGGCCTCCGGCCTGCTCGTCGACGAGCACGGCCTCGAACGCGGCGACAGCATCCGCATCGACCTGCCCGCACACTGGCTGGCCACGGTGTTCCTCGGTGCAGCCTGGAACACCGGGCTCGTGGTGACCGATGACGAGAGCCCCGACGCCGTCGTCTGCGGGCCCGAGACCCTGGCGACCTGGGCAGATGGTGCCGGGAAGCGACTGACGCTGGCCTGCTCCCTGCTGCCGTTCGGCGTACGCTTCGCCGACCCGCTCCCGCAGGACGTCCACGACGTCGGCATCGAGGTCTGGGGCCAGCCGGACGCCTTCACCCCCTTGGACCCGCCCGCCGCGGACGACGTGGCCACCTCCTGGGCCGGCGTCGAGACCAGCCACGCCGACCTGTTCGGCGGGGGCGACGGGAAGGCCGAACGGCTGCTCTCCACCGTTGCCCCGGCCTCACCGGCCGGCACCGAGCTCCTCGCCTCCCTGCTCGCCGGCGGCGGCTCGCTGGTCCTGGTCACCAACGCCACCGACGAGCGCCTCGCCGTTCTCGCGGAGAGCGAGCGTGCTCAGGACCCGACCAGGAACTAGTTGGTGCGCGCGGCCCAGGCCTCCTGCTTGGAGGCTGCCTGCGAGCGGATGGTGCTCAGCTCGGGGTAGAGGTAGCGGCCCGGGCATGCGGTGGAGCCGGCGTCACGGTGGCCCATGATCGCGTGCGAGAAGGTCCGGTCGCCCATCCTGGTCGAGCCCTGGTCGCCGCGCACGCCGTGCAGCGACAGCTTCCAGGCGAACAGCGTGCTGAAGGCGTCCACCAGCGCGGTCGGGGGCGCGACCGTGTCGAAGTTGCCGATCGCGGAGGCGCCGAAGCCATGGCCGTTGTAGCCCGAGGTGTGAGCGCCCACGACGGGGCGGTCGACGCCGCCGTAGCGGCCCTCCCAGATGCGGCCGAACTTGTCGAGCAGGAAGTTGTAGCCGATGTCGCGCCAGCCTCGGCTCTGCACGTGGTAGGTGTAGATGCTCCGGATGATCCCCGGCACCTGCTCCGTGGTGTAGGAGTTGGTGTTGACGGTGTGGTGCACGAACCCGCCGCGGACCTCGTGATACTTGGGCGGACCGGCCTCGCGTACACGCTCGTCGGCGCCCCACTGGCGGCGGCTGTAGATGCTGGGCTCGCCGGTGTCCGCACCCGCCGAGAGGGTCGCTGCCTCTCCCTCTTCTACGCGCCCGACTCCCCCGGGGGCGATCTCGGGCGACTCGCTTCGGGTCGTGGCGGTCTCACCGGGCGTGATCACGGCCAGTCTGAGGTCGGCGGGCACCTGCGCACCGGTCAGCCGCAGCCTCGTCTGCACCTGGTCGACCTCGCCGACGACCGCCTCCATGGTGCCGGGCCGTGACCCTTCGGCCTCAGCGGAGGCGGGGTCAGGCGCGTGGTCGTCGATGTGGACGTCCAGCGCCTGCCAGTCGCTCCAGGTCCCGTCCACCAGCGTGCGTACGTCGGCCCCGACCGCATCCTCCGGGACGACCGCGCCGGGCGCCCAGGTGAGCCCGACCGTCCCGAAGCCGTCGACCGGCTGGGGCAGGCTGGTCACGGTCACCGCGTCAGGTCGGGACGCGGCCTTCTTCGCCTCCGCGGTGAGTCGGCCGACAGCACCGCGCCCGGACTTCCGTCCCTTGGCCAGGGGCGCGGTCAGGGGGATCTCCTCGAGACGTGCTCGGACCGTGTCCGCGGGCACCTGTGCCGAAGCCGGCGCGGCCACCGGGCTTCCGGATACCGGGACCTCGCCAGGGCGGACCACTCTCAGGTCGACGACGGTGCTCGCCGGGAACAGCGCCGCCATGACGACCCCGAGCACGAGCAGCTGCTGGGTCGAGACGACGTAGCGAGAGCGAGCCCGCTGAACGTCGCCCACCTTCCGTTGCCCGGCCTGCAGAAACATGTCTGGATCCCCCTGGTTCCGTAACACCAGGGAACATCTTTCACATCAGCCACACGCAAAGGGAAGAGCCCGCGAGGAACTACAGATCTGTAATTCCTCGCGGGCTGCTTCTGAAGGGTCTTCAGAGACGGCGGTGGCTCATACTTCCGCGCCGAGCGCGCTGTCAGCGGCGTCGAGCCGCTTCTGCGCTGCCGAGCCCTTGCCGTCGTCCTCACCGTAGTGGAGATACTCGATGCCCTCGTCGACGTCGCCGTCGAAGACCAGCCGGCCCTTCTCCAGGCAGATGACGCGGTCGCACATCCGCTTGACCGAGCCGGCGGCGTGGCTGACGTAGACCACGGTGCGGCCGCTGTCGCGGATCTCCTCCATCTTCTCCATGCACTTCTTCTTGAAGGGCTTGTCACCGACGGCGAGGACCTCGTCGGCGAGGAAGATGTCGGAGTCGATGTGGACGGCGACCGAGAACCCGAGACGCGAGTACTGCCCCGAGGAGTAGTTGCCGACCGGCGAGTTGAGGTGGTCGCCGAGCTCGGCGAACCTCACGACGTCGTCGTAGATCTCGGCGGTCTCCTCTTCGGAGAGTCCGTAGATCGCCGCGTTGAGGAAGATGTTCTCCCTGCCGGAGAGCTGCGGGTGGAAGCCCGCACCTGTCGCGATCAGGCCGGCGATCTGGCCCCGCGTCTTCACCACACCCGTGTCGGGGCGCATCACGCCGCTGATCAGCTTCAGCAGCGTCGACTTGCCCGAGCCGTTCAGGCCCATCAGGCCGACCGACTCGCCCTGCTTGATCGTGAAACTGACGTCGTCGAGCGCCTTGAAGGTGTTGGAGACGGCCCGTCCCTTCATCTTGGCGACGGTGATGTCCTTGATGCTGCGGTGGTAGCGGAGTGTGAAGTTCTTGGTGACCCCGTCCACCACGATCGAGTCCGCGGCGGCGTCCTGAGCCGGTCGAAGGGTCATGTCAGGCGCTCCGGGATCTTGTTCTCATGCTTGCTGAAGATCAGTTGGGCGATCACCAGCAGCACCAGCGATGCACCGAGCGCACCCAGGCCCCACATCCACAGGTCATCGGGCAGCGTGGCGGCGGACTTCTCCGGATCAGGTGTCGCGCCGACCCAGAAGGCCTGTTGGAAGAGCATCACTGCGTCGGCGATCGGATTGAGCAGGTAGATCCAGGCCTTGTCGCCGAGGAAACCCTCGATCATCGTGAACGGGTACATCATCGGGACGCCGAAGCGGATGTAGTTGGTCACGATGTTGACCACGCTTCCGAAGTCACGGAAGAACACGTTGGCCAGGCTGAAGACCAGGGCCAGACCGGTGCCCAGAGACATCACGATCCCGAGCGCAAGCAGGAGCGCGGGAACCGTGTCCCAGGACGGCGTCCATCCGCTGAACACGCAGACGATGACGAGGATCAGAGTCGCCGGCACCAGGTGGTAGAGCGAGACCAGCATCGAGGCGACCGGGAACATCTCCTTCGGCATCGCCATCTTCTTCAGCAGTCCCTTGTTGCCGAGCAGGGAGCGGGTCCCTGCGCCGAAGGTCTCGGTGAAGAAGTGGACGATCACGAGCCCGGCGAACAGGTGGATCGGGTAGTTCTCCATGCCCTTGGCGTCGGACATGCCCATGATCTCGCCCATGAACAGCCAGTAGACGCAGAACTGCGTCAGCGGGTTGATGTAGGACCAGAAGACTCCGAGGATCGAGTTGGAGTAGCGACCGCTGATCTCCCGCTGCACGAGCAGCTTGAGGAGATAGCGGCGCTTGAAGACCGAGAGCAGCCCGAGGTTCTCCGCCGGCGGGGCCAGCGGTGCGTCGACGATCCGTACGGGACGTTCATCAACTCCGGTTGCCATCGGACCCCTTCTCCTCAGCGGCCGCCCACGGTTCGAAGGTCTTCTCCCAGGCTTCGGGCGAGGTGAACTCGCTGAGCTTGGAACGGTACTCCTCGGCCAGCTTGGGCCAGCGCCGCTTGAGCTGGCGGTGCACCTTGATGGTGTCCTTCAGCATCTGGTTGAAGAGCTTCTTGTCACGGCGGTAGAAGGCAGCACCCTGCTGGTCGTTCATCGACACGATGGCGCTGTCGTACTTGGTGATCCGGTACCACTGGTTGTCCATCGCGGCGAGCTCGGCCTCGGGGAACTCCGTGGAGAGCTTGCGCGGCTTCATGAGCTGCCGGATCGGCGCCTTGAGCGCGGCCAGCTTGACCTCGCGGTTGGTCGGGACGTCGGTGTCCTCCTTGCCCTTGCGCGGCGGCTTGTGGCGGCGCACGGGCGGGAACTCGTCACGGTCGGCCTTGAGCTGCGCGTCCGGGAAGTCCTTGACCATCTGGCGTACGACGGGAAGCTGGGTCGCGAGGGTCTCGTGGAGCTTCTCAGGCCCGGCGAGCACGTCGAGCAGCGCCTGGTGGCGCAGCATGACCGTGGAGTACTGCATCGAGACCAGGTGCTTGACCTGGTGGGAGAACGACTCGGTGACCATCCGGCCGCCGTCGTCGTAGATCGAGTGCAGCAGCGCGGCGACGAAGCGGTTGCGCTGGTGGAAGTAGGACTGCCAGTCGAGGGCGTCGTTCTTGTCGGTCCACGGGACGTGCCACACGGCCGCACCCGGGAACGACACGGTCGGGAAGCCGGCCTCCTTGGCGCGCAGGCCGTACTCGGAGTCGTCCCACTTGATGAAGACGGGCAGCGAGAGCCCGATCTCCTCGATCACCTTGCGCGGGATCAGGCACATGAACCAGCCGTTGAAGTCGACGTCGACGCGCTTGTGCAGCCAGCGGGTCGAGCGCAGGTTGCGGGCACCGAAGTCCCAGTCGCCGAGGACGCCGGGAGCCGACTGCCACCAGAACCGCCACGGCTGGACGATCTCACCGAAGGTGTGGAGGCGGGACTTGGCGTAGAGCGAGAACATGTGGCCGCCGACGATGGTCGGCCGCTTGGCGAGGTCACCGAAGGTGACCGCGCGGATGATGCCCTCGGGCTCGCAGACGACGTCGTCGTCCATCATCAGGGCGTACGTCGCGGTGCCCTTGCGCAGCGACTCGAGCTGACCGCGCGCGTAGCCGCCGGAGCCGCCCAGGTTGCCCTGCTCGATGATGTGCAGCAGGTCGCCCAGGGCCTTCTCGGCCGCGGGGAACTCGACGTCGTCGGCGACCTTCTGGGTGCCCTGCTCCATCACGAAGACGGTGTCGAGATAGGGGCGCAGCGCCTCGTCCTCACCCATCTGCGCGAGCAGCTTGGCGCAGAAGTCGGGCTTGTTCATCGTGGTGACGCAGACGTCGACGGTGCCGTGCTCGGCACGGTCGTCGGGGACCTCCGCCGTCCACTCGGCCGAGGTGATGACGGCGTCCTCGTCGGAGGCGACCACGTCGTACCAGTACCAGCCACCGTCGACGAACGGCTTCAGCGGCAGGTCGAAGGTGAAGGTGCTCAGTCCGTCAACAGTGTTGGTGCCGGTGTCGTCTGTGGTTGCAGAGTCGACGCGCTGAGAGCGGCCGTTGGCCATCGACTTGTAGACGATGACGCTCGCGCCGCGGCCCTGGAGCGCGACGGTCAGCTTCACGCTGTCGACCACGGTGTGCCGGCGCCAGTAGCTGGCCGGGAACGCGTTGAAGTAGGTGCCGAGCGAGAGCCGCTCGCTCTTCAGGATCCGCAGCGCCGTACGCGACTCGACCTGGTCGGGGTGGACCTGGGTGCCGTCGTTGATCGACTGACGGATCTGGGCGTTGTTCAGCGCCTGGGCCGTCTTGTCGGAGCCGACCTCGTACTTGTCCGCGTCGAGGATGGCGGCCTGGTTGTCGACGTAGAGCGGGAGTACGTCGGAGTCACGGTCCAGGGGCAGGATCTGCCGCTGAAGCAGTCGGGTCACGCTCATTCGTCAACGCCTCCGGAGGTGAGCGGGGTGCCGTCCTCGAAGTGGGGACGGAGCTTGTTCTCGAACATGGTGAGCGCCGAGGCGATCGCCATGTGCATGTCGAGGTACTTGTAGGTGCCGAGGCGGCCGCCGAAGAGCACCATGGGCTCCTTCTTGGCCAGGTCGCGGTAGACCAGGATCTTCTCGCGATTGTCGGCGGTGTTGATCGGGTAGTACGGCTCGTCGCCCTCCTGGGCGAAGCGGCTGTACTCCTTCACCACGATCGTCTTGCCCGGCTTGTAGCGGTCGGCGCGCTCGGGGTGGAGGTGCTTGAACTCCAGCTCACGGGTGAACGGGACCTCGGGGTCGTTGGCGTTCACCACGCCGGTGCCCTGGTAGTCGTCCACCTCGAGGGTCTCGGACTCGAGGTCCACGGTGCGCCAGGAGAGCTTGCCCGCAGAGAAGTCGAAGTATTCGTCGACCGGGCCGGTGTAGACGATCGGGACCTTGCCCTTGAAGTCGTCGACCACGGTGAAGAAGTCGGTGTCGAGCATGACCGTGATGTTCGGGTGGTCCGCCATCCGCTCCAGCCACGCGGTGTAGCCGTCGACCGGCAGCCCCTCGTACTTGTCGTTGAAGTAGCGGTTGTCGAAGGTGTATCGGACCGGGAGGCGCGTGATGATGTCAGGCGACAGCTCCGTCGGGTCCTTCTCCCACTGCTTGGCGGTGTAGCCCTTGATGAAGGCCTCGTAGAGCGGGCGGCCGATCAGCGAGATCGCCTTCTCCTCGAGGTTCTGAGCGTCCTCGGTCTTGAACTCGCTGGCCTGCTCGGCGATCAGCGCGCGCGCCTCGTCGGGGGTGTGCGACTTCCCGAAGAACTGGTTGATCAGCGCCAGGTTCATCGGCAGGGAGTAGACCTGCCCCTTGTACTTCCCGAAAACCTTGTGCTTGTAGTCGGTGAAGTCGGTGAACTTCCGTACGTAGTCCCACACCTTCTGGTTGGAGGTGTGGAAGAGGTGGGTGCCGTACTTGTGCACCTCGATGCCGGTCTCCTCGTCGAACTCGGAGTAGGCGTTGCCACCGATGTGGTGGCGGCGCTCGATGATGAGCACCTGCTTGCCCAGCTCGGAGGCGGCACGCTCGGCGATGGTCAGGCCGAAGAGGCCGGAGCCGACGACGACGAGGTCAGGAGTGGTTTCAGGGAAGGACACGATCGCTCAGTCTAGGTCTCTGTGGGTGATGAGTTGGACAGGGAGTTCGTTCAGAGGATGGGATGTTCAAGATTTGGGCAGGGTGCGCATGTCCCGCGCGGCGCGCAGGGCCTTGATCACGTTGACGGCCTCGTGCTTGCCGCCGCGCAGCGGGCTGAGGAGGACCACAGCCGCGGTGATGAGCCAGGGCTTGAGGCGTACGAGGACGTTCTCGCCGTAGCGGAAGTGGACGACGAAGAGGTTGCGGTACATGTAGAAGCCCTTCCAGCCGGCCAGGTCGTGCTGCTGGCTGAAGTCGAGCTGTCGCACGAGCACCGCGTCGCGTACGGCCCAGATGGTGCGGCCGGCGCGGCGGGCGCGGATCGCGAGATCCACGTCGTCGTAGAAGATGAAGTAGGACGGATCGGGGAGGCCGATCTCCTCCAGGACGCTGCGGCGGATCATGAAGCCCTCGAAGGCGACGTTCTCGACCGCGACCCGCTCGGGAAGCGCGTCCCGGGTCGGGTAGGTGTCCATGACCGAGGCGGTCTTGGGCTTGATCGCCAGCGGGTTGCGCAGGTCGAACTTGAGCGCGGCCAGCTCGATCAGCTTGCCGTTGCGGTCCTCGCGGACCGAGAAGAGGCAGTCCTCGTCCTGGGCGAGCAGCACCTCGAGGCAGTCGTGGGCAGGGACGACGTCGTCGTCGATCAGGTAGAGGCGGTCCCAGCCCTGCTCGACCGCGGCCTTGGTGCCGAGATGGAAGCCGCCGGCGCCGCCGAGGTTCTCCGGGCTGTCGATCACCTGGAGATTGGGCGTGACCGCCTCGGACAGGACCTGGGCGGTGTGGTCGGTGGAGGCGTTGTTCACGACGATCACCGCGTCGGCGGGCTGGTCGAGCTTGGTGAGCCCGTCGAGCAGCCCGCGCAGCATGTCGGCGCGGTTGTAGGTGACGACGACGATCGCGACCGTCTCACGGGTGGTGCTCAACGAAGGAACCTCTCGTGTCCACTGAAGTCCCCCCGGACGGCCGCCCACCACGCCTGCGCAGATAGCCGAATCCGCTTCGGCTGCGGCTTGGTGAGCAGGTAGAACCATAGAGTCTTCGCGACGAAAGCCAAAGCGAAGGGCCACCCTCGGTAGTCGCGCAGGTTGAGCAGGTTGTTGCGAGCCATGCAGTAGTGCTTCAGGTCGCTCGGCGTGTGGTTGTACGTCGCTCTCCCCCACGCCATCGGGGTGCCGAGATCGCCCACGGCCGGGTGGCGCACCTGAGCGCCGACGACGGTCGCGATCCGGGCCCCGGCCTTCTCGGCGCGGAGGCGGTATTCGTGGTCGTCGCCCCAGATGAAGTACTCCGCGCGGGGGTAGCCGATCCGCTCCACGAGGTCTCGGGTGACCAGGACGCCGTTGAACGGGATCACGATGTCCTTGATCAGGCCGTCGGTGGCGGCCCGCTCGACATCGGCGAGCTGGTGCACGACCTTCGAGCGGCCGGGGAGCCGGATCGGGAAGACCAGGCGGCCGGAGTCGTCCTCGTCGACCACGAGCGGCCCCCAGAAGTCCAGGTCGGTCTGCTCGAGCAGGAGGTCCAGGCAGCCGGGATCGGGCAGGCCGTCGTCGTCCATCAGCCAGATCAGGTCGGCGCCGCGCTCGATCGCCAGCTCCAGGCCGTCGTGGAAGCCGCCGGCGCCGCCGCTGTTGCGCGTCAGGGTGCGAGCGATCACCGGCACCGCTCTTTTGGTGGTCGAGGCTGTCGAGACCCCTTCGGCACCATCGAGCTCGGCCAGCCACTGCGACGTACCGTCGGTGGAGGCGTTGTCGATCACGATCACCTCGTCGAGACCGTTGACCCCGTCGAGCCGCTCCAGCAGTCGCTGCAACAGCTCGAGACGGTTGAAGGTCACCACGACCGCGGCGACACGATTGCTCCCTGGCACGGATCCAGACTAGCCGCGACCGCGGGTTATCCCGGGAATCAGCGAGTCGGCGTGACGCCTCGTTAACCTGCTGTTCAACACGCGGAGGCGAGGTCGTCGGTCTCGTTGGCCTGGTAGCCCTTGTTGCGCGAGCCCAGGGAACCGCCGGTGACCGGACCGCCCTTGTCGGAGGCCTTGGAGTCGCCGGCGGACTTGGTCTTGCCGTCAGCCTTGCCGTCGGCCTTCTGGGTGGGCGCCTTGGTCTCGCCGTCGGTGCCGGGGGACTCGAAGATCTCCTCCTTCTTCGGAGTGGCCTTCTTCACGGCCTTGCGCACCTCGGCGTGGATGTCGGACATGTCCGGGTCGGCGGTGTTGACCAGGGGCGGCACCAGCGAGAGCGTCGAGATCTTCTGCGACTTCGCCTTCAGCGCCAGCGATGAGAACCGCTCGATCTCGCTCGGCGGCACCGAGGTGGTGATGGTCGCCCCGGTCGCCTTCGCGACGTCCTGGTAGTGGCGTACGACGTCCGTCGGACTGGTCTGCTGCAGGATCGCGTTCAGGACGCACTTCTGGCGGGCCATCCGCGAGTAGTCGTCGGAGTCGTGACGGGCCCGGGCGTACCAGAGGGTCTCCCAGCCGTCGAGCTTCTTCGTCCCCGGCTCGATGTGGGTGTAGAAGCTGTCCGTGGGGATGCCGACCGGGATCGGCTGGCGGACCTTCAGGGTGACTCCCCCGATGGCGTCCACGATCTCCTCGAAACCGTTGAGGTCGACGATGGCGTAGTAGCTCATCTGCAGGTCGGTGATGCCCTCGACGGCGTCGACGGTGGCGGCCATGCCGGGGTCCTTCTCGTCCTTGTAGAGCTCCTTGTGGTCCTCGACCCAGGTGCTCACGCCGTTGAGATAGCAGCCTTTGCAGTCGAAGCCCTTCGGGAACTCCTCGTCCATCGGGGAGCCGTCGGCGAAGGTGAAGTTCTGCATGTTGCGGGGCAGACCGATGAGCACCGTACGTCCGGTCACGGCATCGATCGAGGCGACCGTGAGCGAGTCGGGGCGCAGGCCCCAGCGGGTCTTCCCGCCGTCGGAGTCGGCGCCGGCGAGCAGGATGTTGAAGCGGCCGTTGTGGGCCTCGGCGGCCTCGGCGCCGGCGAAGATCGCCTCGACCATGCCCTTGTGCACGCCGACCAGGTGGGCGCCGAAGATCATGGTCGCGGCCACGGAGAAGGCCAGTGCGCCGTTGATGGCGACGACGACGCGGCGCTGCTTCAGGTCGAGCTCGAGCGGGCGGCCCAGGCGCCAGGCGTCCACGAAGAGCGCCGCCCAGGCGATGGCGCCGGCGATGAGCGCGAGGCGGAAGACGCCGAGCAGCCACGGCGTCGTCCCCAGCCGGAAGACCAGGCCGTGCCACAGCAGGGAGATGCAGAAGACCAGCCCGGCGGTGACCGCGAGACCGAAGACGGTCCAGATCGCGATCCGGCCGACGCGGCGGTTGCCGGCGACGAGCTGGGCCGAGCCGGGCAGCAGCAGCGTGATCAGCAACAGCGCCATGGCACGGCGGAAACGCACGCGGGAGGCGCGTTCGGCGGCCGTACGCTGGGGCCGGTAGTTCTGGTCAGCCATCACAGGTCCCTCGGGAAGACAGTTGTCCCGCCAGTATCACTAGTCACACGGGTAACAGCGCGGTGCGACGCGCCGTCTAACTTTAGCGGCCTGGCACGGTACCTTTGAGCGCATGCCAAACCCCCGCAACCCTGGCAGCCCCAACGATCCCCGGTCGCAGCAGTACGGCTGGGCGTACGGCGGTGGCCAGCCTGCTCACCCCTCGGGGCCCGAGCCCACCAACGTCATGCCCACCGTCGGGCGTCCGCCCGCCGGCTCGCCGCCTCCGGCGCCGCCGCGTGGCGGCTATGACCGGCCGCTGCCCCAGCCGGGGCAGATCGCGCCGACCCCTGACCAGCAGGGCGGGTATGGCAACCAGGGCTACGACCAGGGCTATGGCCAGCAGGGCGGCTGGAGCCAGCCGAGCGAGTACGGCGGCGGCAACGGCGGCTACGGCGGGCCCGGGGGTCCGGGCGACGGACACGGCGGAGGTCGCGGCGGTCGCGGGGGCCGCACACCGAAGCCGAAGAAGCGCCACCCGTTCCGCCGGTTCGTCGCCATCGTGATGATCCCGGTCCTGATCCTGGTCGGCGCGGTCGCCTGGATCGGCATCAGTGCCTGGAACAAGGTCGACAAGGTCCCCTACGAGCCGACCGCCGGCGAGCGGCCCGCAGACCAGCCGGGCAAGACGTACCTCATCGTCGCCAGCGACTCGCGCGAGGGCCTGACCGCGGAGGAGAAGAAGAAACTCTCCACCGGTGACGCGGCGGGCAGCCGCACCGACACGATCAAGCTGCTGCACACCGGGGCCGGCAAGACGATCGTCGTCACCATCCCACGGGACTCGCCGGTGGCCATCCCCGGTCACGGCACGACCAAGATCAACGCGGCCTTCGCCTATGGCGGCCCCGAGCTGCTGACCCAGACGATCGAGCAGAACACCGGCATTCGCATCGACGGCTATGTCGAGATCGGCATGGGCGGTCTGTATCGCCTCGTCGACGGCGTCGGCGGCGTCGAGATCTGCCCGAAGCAGGACATGAAGGACAAGCTCGCGGGCCTGGACATCAAGAAGGGCTGCCAGGAGGCCGACGGTGCGACCGCCCTCGCCTACGCCCGCTCACGCCACGTGGAGAACACCGGCGACCTGGCTCGGGGCGTCAACCAGACCGAGGTCATCTCCGGCATCGGGAAGAAGATGACCAACCCAGCCACCCTGCTCAACCCGTTCAAGCTCGCTGAGATGGGCAAGGGCGCCGAGGGCCTCAAGGTCGGCGAGGGCATGAACGTCATCGGCGGCGCCAAGTTCGCCTGGGCCTTTAAGGCACTCGCCGGCGGCTCCGCGATGACCTGCGGTGTCCCGATCGTGGGGATGAGCACCCAGTGGGACCAGGAACGCGCGCTGACCATGTTCGGTCACATCAAGGAGGACACAGTCGACGGCATGCCGGCCGACCTCTGCACTCCGACCGGCCTCCCGAAGAGCGTCACCGGATAGTTCCCGCCTCGTCGCAGCCGTCCCTACTGACCTTCGTCAGTAGGGACGGCTGCTTTTCGTCCAATGTGCCCGGCCGCGTACGTCCATAGGTTCGAGGCATGATCACTTTGGACCACCTGACCAAGAGATACGGAGCGACCACCGCGGTCGACGATCTCACCGTGCAGATCGAACCCGGACGGGTCACTGGCTTCCTCGGCCCCAACGGTGCCGGGA
Source organism: Nocardioides sp. NPDC006273 (assembly GCF_040613495.1). Classification (NCBI taxonomy): domain Bacteria; kingdom Bacillati; phylum Actinomycetota; class Actinomycetes; order Propionibacteriales; family Nocardioidaceae; genus Nocardioides; species Nocardioides sp. NPDC006273. The sequence continues at coordinate 46,017 of NZ_JBEXSD010000037.1, forward strand.
AGTCCACGACCATGCGGATGATCCTCGGGCTGGACCGGCCGACGTCGGGGACGGCGACGATCGACGGCCGGCCGTACGCCTCGTTGCAGCGTCCGCTGCGCGAGGTCGGCGCGCTGCTGGACGCCAAGGCGGTGCACCCCGGTCGCCGGGTGCGTACGCATCTGGTGGCGATGGCGCGGAGCAACTCGATCCCGGTGGCCCGGGTCGACGACGTGCTCGAGTGCGTCGGGCTCGCCGGGGTCGCCCGGCGGCGGGCGGGGAGCCTGTCGCTCGGGATGAGCCAGCGGCTCGGAATCGCGGGCGTGCTGCTCGGCGACCCGCGGGCGATGCTCTTCGACGAGCCGGTCAACGGGCTCGATCCCGACGGGGTGATGTGGATCCGGAAGCTGCTGAGGTCGCTCGCCGCGGAGGGGCGTACGGTCCTCGTCTCCAGCCACCTGATGAGCGAGATGCAGCAGACCGCCGACCATCTGGTGGTGCTGGGCCGCGGACGGCTGCTCGCGGACTCCCCGATGGCCGACTTCGTCGCCGGGCACGGGTCGCTCGAGGAGGCGTACTTCCGGCTGACCGCCGGGAGCGTCGAGTACACCGGGACGGAGGTGGCCTGATGTTTGCTGTGATCTCGTCCGAATGGACCAAGCTCTGGTCGGTCCGCTCGACCTGGTGGTGCCTGTTCGGCGCGGCCGCGCTGATGGCGCTCTACTCGGTCCCGCTGGGCTTCGACGCCGCCGACCCCAACCCGAACCTGTCCCACGCCGACCAGCTGCTCCACGTCGAGGACGTCGCCACCGCCGGCCTGCTGTTCACCCAGTTCGCGCTGATCGCGCTGGCGCTGCTGACGGTGACCGCGGAGTACGCCTCCGGCAGCATGCGCACCACCCTGCAGTGCGAGCCTCGGCGAGGCCGGGTGCTGGTCGCGAAGCTCCTCGTCGTCGAGGTCGTCGCACTCGTCTCCGGGGCGCTGCTCGCCGTCCTGGGCGCGGGCCTCGGCTACCTGACCGCGGGCGACTACGGCGTCTTCGACGTTTCCTCGGTGGCCACGGTGGCCGGCAAGGTCAGCGTCTACATGGGCGTGGTCGTCGCGCTGGCGATCGGCCTGGCGGTGGCGCTGCGCAGCACGGCGGGAGCGCTCGTCGTGGCGTTCCTGGCGCTCTTCCTGCTGCCGATGGTGCTGATGATGAGCGGGATGGACCTGATGACCGACGTCTCCTACTACCTGCCGGGGACGGCGGGCACCGAATACCTCGGCATCGGGATCGCGACCCTCTTCGGGCTCGCCGACGGGCTCCCCTATGACGCCACCGGCGGTCTCGGGCTCTTCGCCGCCTGGTCGGTGGTCACGCTCCTCGCCGGCTACGTGGTGTTCCGCCGGCGCGACGCCTGATCCCTATCGGTGGTCGGGTCTCGACAGGCTCGACCACCGGCGGGGCCCGATCACCGGGGAGCTTCCTCGCTCACGAGCCCGGCCTCGTGGGCGAGGATCGCTGCCTGCACCCGGTTGCGTACGCCGAGGCGACCGAAGGCGCTGCTCAGGTAGGCCTTCACGGTGCCCTCCACGAGGTGGAGCCGGCGGCCGATCTCGGCGTTGGAGAGCCCGGCGCCGACCAGGGCCATCACGTCGCGCTCGCGCTCGGTCAGGGTGGCGACCTTCGCCCGCGCGTCCGCGGCCCGCGACATCCGATCGCCCGCGCCGGCGCCGAGCTCGGCGATGACCCGCTGGGCGACTCTCGGGGAGAGGAAGGCGGCGCCGTCGGCGACGGCGTGCACGCCCGCGAGCAGCTCGCGCGGATCGCCGGACTTCAGCAGGAACCCGCTCGCCCCGTCGCCGAGCGCCCGGGCGATGTAGGCATCCTCGGAGAAGGTGGTCAGCATGATCCGCGCGGTCTCCGGGGCAGTCCGGGCGATCTCGGCACCGGCGGCCAGGCCGTCCATCCGCGGCATCCTGACGTCCAGCAGCGCGACGTCGGGCCGGTGGCGCTGAACCGCGTCGACCGCCTCGCGCCCGTCAGCGGCCTCGGCGACCACCTCGATCGTCTCGTCGGTCTCCAGGATCGCGCGTACGCCGGCCCGCACCATCGCCTCGTCGTCGGCCAGCAGCACCCGGATCACAGGCTCACCTCGCGGCGCTGATCGGCGCGATCCGGAAGATCGGCGATCACCTCGAAGCCGCCAGCGACGGTGGCGCCGTGGCGCAGGCTGCCGTCGGCGGCTCGTGCCGCCTCCTCGAGCCCGGCCAGGCCGAGACCCGTCGTCGCCCCGGTTCGGGGCGGAAGGGTCGCCCGGCCGTTGGTCACTCTGAGGCGTACGCCGGTGGCATCTGGCTCCACCGAGACCGTCACCGCCGACCCGGGAGCGTGCCGGGCAGCGTTGGTGAGCGCCTCCTGCACGATGCGGTGGGCGGCGGCGTCGCGCACCCTGTCGCCGGGCTCGAGCGAGCCCTGCAGGCGTACGTCCATCCCCGACGCACGGGCGCGCTCGACCAGGCCGTCGATCCCGCCAGAGGCGGGCGCGAGCGGAGCGTCCTCGGATACCGGGCGGAGGACGCCGACGATCTCACCGAGGCGCGCGGTGGCCTCGGCGGCGGCCGCGCGAATGGCTCCGGCGGCCTGCTGATGGTTCTCGGCGAGCCCCGGCGCCACCTCGAGGGCTCCGGCTCGCAGCGCGATCAGGCTGAGCTCGTGGCCCAGCGAGTCGTGCATCTCCTGGGCGATCCGGGCGCGCTCGGCCAGCTGCGCCTGCTCCACCTGGGTCACGTGGCTGCTCGCGACCTGACGAAGATAGCGACCGCTCAACCAGGGCAGCGCCATGAAGATGACCATGTTGCCGGCCATCGCCACCTGAACGCCGCCGCCGTTGACGACGGCATCGACCACCGTCAGCGTCACCACGGCCACACCCACCACGACCGCCACCGGCAGCACCCGCTCGGCATCTCTGCCGACCAGGAAGCTCATGAAGACCGCGAAGGCGATGTAGGTGAGCAGGGACCAGCCGTCGAAGACCACGACCGTGCCGCCGACCAGGGCGCACGTGATCGCGACCGCGACGGCCGGGTGCCTCGGCCGGATCCACAGCGCGAGCGCGACGACGAGGACGCCGGTCACCGCCGCCCATCCCGACCACTGCGGGTGGCGGGCGCCGCTCATGTAGAGGTGCTCGGCCGCGACCGCCAGAACCAGGAGCACGGACAGAATCCCCGCGACGTGGAATGACCGCGGCCGGTCGGGGAGACGGCGTAGCAGGCTCACGCTCACCACGGTAGTTGCGGCATCGCGTCAGGCGTACCGACTTTCGACAGTAGGTGAACAGCCAACCCGCGATCGACCGGATACGCGAAAGGCGGTCTCGACAAGCTCGACCACCGGCGACTCACGCTCGACCACCGGCGACTCACGCTCGACCACCGGCGACTCACGCTCGACCAGCGGACACTCGGGTCTCGACAAGCTCGACCTCCGGTGCAGACTGTGGCCCATGGCTTACGAGACGCTGACATTCGACGTGGACGCCGACGGCATCGCGCTCCTGACCCTCAACCGCCCCGACGCGCTCAACTCGTTCACCGTGACGATGGCGCGCGAGCTGGAAGAGGTCTTCACCACCGACGCGATGGCGGACGAGGTGCGTGCGGTGATCGTGACCGGCGCCGGACGGGCGTTCTGCGCGGGGATGGACCTGTCCGCGGAGGGGAACGTGTTCGGCCTCGACGAGTCGCTGCAGCCGACACCCGAGAAGCTCGGCGAGCATCTCGCCGACCCGGCCAAGCACCCCGAGTACGCCGAGGGTGTACGTGACACGGGCGGCAAGGTCACCCTCGCGATCCACGCGCTCCCCAAGCCGGTGATCGCCGCGATCAACGGTCCGGCGGTCGGTATCGGCGCCACGATGCTGTGCGCGATGGACGCCCGCCTGGCCTCCTCGAAGGCGAAGATCGGCTTCGTCTTCGGCAAGCTCGGCATCGTCCCCGAGGCCTGCTCGTCCTACTTCCTGCCGCGCGTCGTCGGTATCCCCCGGGCGCTCGAGTGGCTCTACACCGCGGAGATCCTCGGCCCCGACCAGGCTCTCGAGGGCGGCCTGGTCCGCAGCATCCATCTGCCCGACGAGCTGCTGCCCGCCGCCTTCGAGCTGGCCCGGAGGTTCACCCAGAACCGTTCGCCGGTCGGCACCGCGCTCGTACGACAGCTGATCACCCGCAACGCCTCGGTGCGGCATCCGCTCGAGGCGCACATGGCCGACTCGCTGGCGATGTTCTACAGCTCGATCGGGGACGGCAAGGAGGGAGTCGCGGCGTTCCTCGAGAAGCGGGACCCGGAGTTCACCTCGAAGGTGTCCGAGGTCCCGGACGTATTTTGCCCTTCTGACCTGCACTGACGGTCGCGAAACCTCTGTTGTTCCGGGGGATCGTGGGTTACCGTCGAAAGTAGGCCCGCCCGCTGGTCCATACCCGGGCGAGGCCGCGGCCGGCACGCAGTGCCCAACCCGAGATGGGCGCGTGTCGGCCGCCTCTCGGGCAGGGCTAGGCGCCGATCCGACCCGCATACTCCTCGACGATGGCGTCCACAGGCTGGGCGACGTCGATGGCGAACCCCGCCTCGTCGTCCCCGAGGGGCTCCAGCGTTCGGAACTGGCTCTCCAGGAGCGAGGCGGGCATGAAGTGGCCGGGCCGGCTCGCCTGACGCCTCGCGATCACCTCAGGCGTGCCCTCGAGGTGGAGGAACGTGACTTCGGGGAGGTGCCGACGGAGCTGGTCTCGGTATTTCCGCTTCAGCGCCGAGCAGCTCATCACGCCGCCGCGCTCGGCGTGCCTGGCGAGCCACTCCCCGACCACCTCCAGCCACGGATAGCGGTCATCGTCGTCGAGCTCGATCCCGGCGACCATCTTCTCGATGTTCGCCTGCGGATGCAGGTCGTCGGCGTCCTCGAACGGCACCCGGAGTCTGCCGGCGATCGCCGCCCCGATCGTCGACTTCCCCGAGCCCGAGACACCCATCACTACCACCACCGGTTTCGCCATCAGACCATCGTACGGGCGTAGAGCGACTCGATCTCCGCGGAGTCCCGTCGAGTCCCCGGCCGATTGCTGCCATGCTCGTCGTCATGACCCTGCACCTGGAAGCATCCCGAGCCGTCCCCGTGGAGCACGAGAAGGCCCTCGCTCTCGTCCTCCCCGCCCCGCTGCCGAAGATCTTCGGCCGCCGCTACGCCGCGATCGGGCCGATCGCCGAGGTCCGCGACCAGGCCGGCGCCTGGGACTCCGCCGGCCAGACCCGCACCATCGTCCTCGCCGACGGCGCGACGATGCAGGAGACCCTGACCGCGATCGATGCCCCTTCCTCGTTCTCCTACGAGATCACGCCGCTCTCCGGCCCGCTCAAGCTCCTGGTCGGTCACGTCGCCGGCCGCTGGTCCTTCTCCCCCGCCGGCACCGGCACCCGGATCACCTGGTCCTGGGACGTCACCCCGGCCTCGTCGGCCGCATCCTTTGCGATGCCTGTCTTCGGCTGGATGTGGAAGGGGTATGCCCGGCAGAGCCTGGAGGCTCTCGAGGAGTTGTTGGTCGGCGCCTGAGCCTTGCTTTCTTGCATGCCGGCGGCTTGGAGATCGGCCTCCGGTGAAAGAAAACTCTCATTCAGCGGCCTCGGGGGTGGGACGTTCCGGCAGGGAGGTCTCGACAAGCTCGACCACCGGGAGCGAAGGTCACTCCACCCCGTGCCGCTTGATGAACGAGAGAATCTGCTCGGAGAGCTCGGGGCGACAGACGATGACGTCGGGCAGGTAGACGTCGTCCTGGTTGTAGCGCAGCGGCGAGCCGTCGATGCGGGAGGTGAACAGCCCGGCAGCGGCGGCGACGGCGACGGGGGCGGCGGAGTCCCACTCGTACTGCCCGCCCGCGTGGACGTACGCATCGGAGATGTCACGCACGACCGACATCATCTTCACCCCGGCCGATCCCATCGGGACCAGCTCGGCGCCGAGCTCCTCGGCGAGCGCCTCGACGAAGGCCGGCGGGCGACTGCGGGAGACCGCGATCCGGGGGCGCGCCGAGGTCGAAGGCGGCACGACGGGGGCTGCACCGGTGTGGAAGGTGCTCTGCAGGGAAGCGTCCGCGAGCGCCGGCTGCGCAACCGCGCCGGCGATCAGCTCTCCACCGTTGGATGAGGCCCACAGCGCCACGTGCACCGCCCAGTCGTCGCGCGGCGGCTCCGAGAACTCGCGGGTCCCGTCGAGGGGGTCGATGATCCACACCCGGTCCTGGGCGAGCCGCTCCTTGGAGTCCTTACCCTCCTCGGACAGGACACCGTCCTGGGGGCGGTGCTCGGCGACGAGCTCCATCAGCAGCTCGTGGGCCGCCAGGTCACCGGCATCCTTGAGCTCCTTGCCCTCGAGACCGGAGGTGGCACGCACCTCGAGCAGCCGCCGACCGGCGGTCTCGGCGAGCCAGGCGGCCAGCAGGTGATCCGAGGCGAGGATCTCAGGCGTGGGCACACCGGCTTCGCTCTGCTTGACGTTCTCTGGCTCCGCTTCGCTCTGTTCAATCTTCTCGGGCTGCGCTTCGAATGTCACTCGCGGCACTCTATCGAGACGCCCGGCGACTCCGATAAAGGCCCAGTCCGAGCCCGAGAGCGACGACCAGCGCCACCCCGGTCAGCACGGCGCGAAGGACGAGTCCCGACTTGGCACGCTCGTGCTCGTCGGTGACGTTGTTGGCCATGCTCTCGGTCGACTTCAGGATCACGTCGCGAAGGCTCTGGATGTACTCCACCGCGCCGTCGGACCAGGTGCGCACGATCGGCTCACCCTTGGACGCCGCTCGCAGCTCCTTGGCGACGCCCTCGACGCTCCCCTTGGCCGCGACGTCGCGGACCGTACGCTGCACCATCATCGCGCCTGAACCCTTGTCGAAGGTGCCCTCGGAGATCCGGTCGAGGTCCGCCTGCAGCGCGGGCGAGGCACCCGAGTAGAACGCCGAGGACGCCTTGACCCACGCAGCCTCGGCGTCGACGAGCTCCTTGACCGACTTCGTGCCGATCTCGTTCTCGGTCAGCGCCACCATCATGAGCTCCCGCTCCGTGCTGAACGCCTCCGCGGCCGCCTTCAGCCTGCTGATGTTGCGGAGCTGGTCGCCGGTCTCGTCCTCCAGCTCAGGCAGTTGCGCCGCGAGCATCAGCAGGTCGCCGGCGAGTCCGGTGTAGACCTCGCGGGCCGCATCCTGGCTGGCCCGGTCGCCTTCCTGCATCTCGACCCGGTAGAGCTCGAAGTCGTCGAGCACCTCGGTGATGTCGTGGTGGAGCGTCCGCAGCTCGGTGTCGCTGTCGACGTCGATCTCGGCCGCAGCGGTCCGCCACTCCGCGATCGCGAGGTCGGTGGTGTGCAGATACGTGGAGCGTACGTTGACCGGTGCCTGTGAGACGGGCTGCAGCGCGTCCCGCTCGAAGATCACGTCGACGGCGAGCTCGACGGTCTCCGGGAGCGCCTCGCTGATCGCGGCCGCCTGGCCCGTCTCGGAGGCACTGCGGAAGGCGGCGAACGTCGCCCAGCCGGCGACGACGACGCCGAGCAGGGCGACAGCCAGCAGGATGTTCATCATCCGACGACCGCCGCCGGAGCGCTTCGCAGCCCGCGCCCCGCCTGTCGGGAAGGAGCCGCTGGCGCCGATCTTGGCGAACCCGCCTGTCGATCCGGTGGCGTCGGCGGCGGGGAACGAGCCGCTCCCGCCGAACGACTGCGCACCGCTCGCGCTTGCTCGCTCGAACGCACCGGAGGTGCTGATCGGGCCGGACGCGTGCGTCGTACGCGGCGTCGGCACCTTCGCGTCGAAGACCGGCAACGGTCCCGACCCGGTGAGCACCGCGACGACATCCTGGGCGTTCGGGCGCTGCTCGGGGTCCTTGGCCATCATCATCGCGACCAGGTCGTCGATGATCCCCGGCACCTGGACCGTCCCGCTGATCCGCGGGATGGGCGCGCTGGCGTGCTGGTAGACCATCGTGGCCGGTGCGCCGCCGGAGTACAGGGTGCGCCCGGTGAGCATCTCGAAGAAGACACAGCCCAGGGAGTAGATGTCGCTCGGCGGACCGACCTCGCCACCCGAGCCACGCTCGGGCGAGAGATAGCCGAGGCTCCCGACGACATCGTGGGTGGAGGTCAGCCGCTGGTCACCCAGCCTGGCGAGCTGGGCGATCCCGAAGTCGACGATCCTGATCCGGCGTTCGCCGTCGTAGACGAGGTTGGAGGGCTTGATGTCGCGGTGGACGATCCCCTGGCGGTGGACCGCTGCGAGCGTACGCGCGGCCTGGACGATCACCTCGCCTGCCTCCCGGGCGATCAGCGGGCCGTGCGAGCGCAGGCGCTCGCCGAGGTCGGGGCCGGTCAGGAGCTCCATGACGAGGAAGGCCATCGGCCCGCTGCTGGTCTGCTCGATCCCGGCGTCGTGGACCTGCACGGTGCCGGGATGGCTGGCGGCCGCGGTGGAGAGCGACTCGCGCCGGAATCGCTCGACCATCGTCGGGTCGGCGGATGTCCTCACGACCTTGACCGCGACCCAGCGCTGCAGGGTGAGATCCATGGCTTGCCAGACCTCGCCCATGCCGCCTCGCCCGATCAAGCGGTGCAACTCGTAGCGGCCGGCGATCATGGGTTGGGGGGAGGTTTGCATGGGGGACGTTCCCGTCGAGGATCCAATTGTCAGTTCATGTCAGGTTGCTCACACAACGGCCTGGGAGTTTAGGGGACACTGACTAGTAGGCGCCAGAGCCTCGGACTACAGCCTTGACTGTGCGCACGACGATCCCGAAGTCACGCAGCAGCGTCCAGTTGTCCACATAGTCCAGATCCAGCCTGACCGTGTCCTCCCAGGAGAGGTCCGAACGCCCCGAGACCTGCCACAACCCGGTCAGACCAGGAGCAACCGCAAGTCGGCGATGAGAGTCGCGATCGTACATCGCCACCTCGCTGGGCAACCCCGGCCGGGGACCGACCAACGACATCTGGCCCAGCACGATGTTGAACAGCTGCGGCAGCTCGTCGAGAGAGTACTTCCGCAGCACCCGGCCCACCCGGGTCACCCGGGGGTCGGCACGGAGCTTGAAGAGGACATGTCCCGGACGATGGTCGAGCGTGCGCAGCAGCGACTCCGCGTCGACCACCATGGTGCGGAACTTCCAGATCCGGAACTGCTCGCCACCCCGCCCGACCCGCACCTGCCGGAAGAACACCGGGCCCGGGGAGTCGAGCTTGATCAGGACCGCCACGACCGCGAGGACCGGGAGGAGAACGGCGACGGCGGCCGCCGCGGCCAGCCACTCCCACACGTACTTGGCGACCCGGGTCAGCCGCGCCCGGAGGGCCTCGTCGACGTAGAGAAGCGTCATCGAGCCCAGCCGCATCGACGACGTACGCTGCGGAGTGACGTCCTGCATCCGGGTGCTGACCAGCAGCGGCAGACCGAAGGACTCGCTCGTCCAGGCCAGCCTCTGGATCTCACGGCCGGCCAGGTCGGGACCGGGGACGACCAGCACCGCGTCGGGTGCGACCGAGGCGATCGCCCCGGAGAGCCCGTCGGCACGGCAGACGGCCGCCGCCTCCATCAGGCCCCCGCTGAGCCGGTGGGTCCACTCCGGGATCGCGCCGGTGTCATGGGCAGCCTCCACGACGACGACCCGCAGCGGGTTGCGCGGCCGGGAGCTGAAGATGTAGCCCACGACCCGAAACACGAGCGCGATCACCAGTGCGAGGATCGTCTGCGCGACCAGCTGCGCCTGCGGGAGCGTGACGAGCGCGCCCAGCAACCAGGTCGCCATGCTCATCGCCATGAACGCCTTGAAGACCCCGGAGACCGTCGCCCGCAGGCGCTCGGCTCCGGGAAGGATCTTCGGAGCGGTGATCCTCGTCGTCAGCGCCCAGGCCAGGCCCCACCCGAGCGCCTGGACGATCTCCTGCCCCAGGAGCAGTGGCGCAAGCAGCACCACCGCGAGCCCGTCCAACATCGAGGCCTGTACCCGAAGGGAGAGTGTCTTCGGGGACACCCGCCGCCGGTTGAGGTGGAGTGGGGCGGTCGCCTCCACCGACGCCAGCTCGATCGTCATTCATCTCCCCCGTCGCTGCGGCGCGCCCGAACGCTACTTCATGACAGAACAATGCGGTATGGAATGGCCTGATGGGGTCCGACAGGGGTCCGGTTAGACCAAATGAGGGAACGACCCAGCACTGGTCCAGACCAGTAGCAGCGCCGAGTCGGCGCAGATGTCCCGCCTCCGGCGAGCTCCAGCTGGACCGCGGCACCGACCGCGATGTCGTGCACGACCAGCTGCTCGGCATG